>JAGLTP010000722.1 GCA_023135215.1 Candidatus Heimdallarchaeota archaeon | reverse complement strand
CCAATAGCAATTCAGACAAAAATCCAAAATGAAACATTACTATATGGAGGTAGTGATCTCTATATACAAAATTGGCAAGATCTTGATTCTGATCTATTAGACCAATTGAAACTTTATAATGAGATAGACAGTATGTCTAACATCACAGTATATCATAATTACTACGGTTCTATACCCTTGTATACTCTTGTTTATAATAATCTAGATGATTATCTATCTGCATCATTCAAACCTCCGAAATATATATTTGAGGATTGGGAAGAACGAGTTACAGAATCAAACTCTCAAAATACTATGATGGTATCAAAGCCATTTTATGTCTTTGTAGCTAAAGAGGAATCCAGCTATACTTTCTCAAATGATCCTGCTGAATTTACATTTACAATCTCCTCAACTTTCAATTTATATCCAATTTTCTATGATAAATATGATACCATCTTTACCAATGAATATTATTTTGTTACTAATATGGAAAATTACAAAAAACTTAATGAGTCAACTCATGATTACTTAGGTTATACTGTAGATAGATTATTGATTAAATTAAAACAAACAGTTAATCAAATTAAATTTGCTGAACAGCTTGAGAAAGAATTAAACATCAATGTAGAATCTACTGAAGAAGAAGCTGATGTAATTTTAATCAGAAATTTTCCATTCTATTCTTTAATGACAGCTGAATTTGTTTTTGGTATTCTAATCTGTTTGGTTGCAATTATATTTACAAGTCTGAGCAATCCAATTAAGATATTGCAAAGAAGGATTATAAAACATGATGTCTTGAAAAAGATTGGTATCCCTTCAAATAGTATTATTCTCATTACTGGATTGGAACTATTAATCTCTGCCATTCTTCCTGGTTTAATCCTAGGTGGAGTAGCAGGTTATGGATTAGTAAGATTGACCGGATATTTAATGTTGAGTTTTACTTACTCATCAATACCTTACACTATACCCTATCCCTACCCAGTAATGCTGTTGATATTTCTAGGAATACCTATTCTGTTCTATTCAATTTTCTTCGTTGCAATGAAAATAAACTTTGTGAGGTTTACACCAAGGAATCTGGAGTGATAAAAATGATAAGATGTGAAGATATAATAAAAATTTACCAAGATCCTGTTACTGAGGTTTCAGTTGCTGCATTAAGAGGATTGAATCTTAACATAAAAGAGGGTGAACTCGTTAGTATCATTGGTCCCAGCGGTTCTGGAAAAACTACTTTGATTAACATGATTGCTGGAACTGATGAGCTGACTAGTGGTGCATTATACATCAAGGATCAACGGTTTGACAAATTATCGGAATTTGAAAGACGAGAATTCAGATTTTATAGTGTGGGAATGATTAATCAATTTACCAGTGAAAATCTTTTTTCTCATCTGAGTGTTAGACAGAATTTGCTTATACCAAAGAGGATCTTCTACCTGCCGAGAGAGCAATCAAACAAAGAAGTTGATGAGTTAATAAAACTATTGAACCTGGAACATGTTAAGAATAATACAGTAGCTAAGTTATCAGGAGGAGAAGCTATGAGACTCTCCCTTGGAGTAGCACTTGCTAAAAAACCTGAAATAATCTTGGCAGATGAACCATCCGGGCAGTTGGACAGTCTGCACACTCGAGAAATGATTGAGACAATTAAACAAATAAACATGTCTTTGGGTACTACTATTCTTGTTGTAACTCATGATATTCGCTACAGAACAATCTTCGAGAAAAGTTTCATATTAAGAGATGGACGATTAGCAGGAATCAGTAGAGATATGGGGAGAGATGAATTAGAATTTCTACTGCATTCCTCTGAGATTAACAAAGCATATATTGATCCCTCGAATTTTGTCAGGATACCTGATGAAATCAAATCTATAACAGCTTTAAGTGATATAATGGAATTTGATATTCATCCATCGAAAAAAATGGGACTCTTCTGGAACCCCGAAATAATCTCACGAGACCAAATATACAAGCTATTAACCAGTCCAGCTGAAGATATAGAAGAGCAAATTGAGAGAATCAAATTTGAAGATGTTGAAGCTATATTAAGTAGAGAATTCGTACCTCCTAAAAAAGCTCAACCTATCATAAGGATAAAGAGTCTCTCAAAAGGATATAAATCTGCAGCTGGATATAATGAAGTAATAAGAAAAATCAACCTAGATATTGACCAGGGAGATTTTGTCTTCATGTCTGGTCCTTCTGGTGTTGGTAAAACTACCCTTCTTAATCTTATAGCAGGACTGATAAACCCAGATGAAGGGACAATT
>JAGLTP010000721.1 GCA_023135215.1 Candidatus Heimdallarchaeota archaeon | reverse complement strand
CAATTCAATTCATCATAATGCCTTTCTTGATAATGGTGGTGTGTCCTCTCAAGCAAAAGATGATGGAAACGAAAATATTTGGTATGAAGTTCAAACATCACAAGGTAATTACTGGGAAGATTGGGGTGGAACTGGAATATACGAAATTGATGGTTTGGGGGGAAACGATGATCTCTATCCTCTTAATACTATACCTGTGATCTCAGAATTA
This sequence comes from Candidatus Heimdallarchaeota archaeon, assembly GCA_023135215.1. The sequence continues at coordinate 1,634 of JAGLTP010000721.1, read as the reverse complement.
CTAGAAGGAAATACTGTTGTTCTAGTACTATTGTTGTTCTCATCAGCATCTGTTCTTTTTGTATTCTCACAGAAGAAAAAGAAGTAAAAAATTAAGAATACTAAACCGAACTAGTTTCACCTAGTTCTTTTTTCTCTTCTATTTCATTTCTTTGAATTTTTTTTCAAAAGAAAAAATCAAACTGATCTAATTTTACTCTTTTTATTTTGTTAAAACTCAACTCTTCATTTCATTATTCTAGAACTCATGTTGCTCCCGCTTGTCTGAGTTCGTCAGCAAGATTCATTTTCCTTATCTTTCTAAGTAATCTCGATGTTGCTAGCCATAATGCAAGTAGCGATATTATTAGGACTAATGGCCAAGCAAACCATGGAATTGATGTCGGTATGTAAAATTTATCTTCAAGCATATAATCTAGTGTCCACCAGTAGGTTACATAACCGATTGGTATTGTTAAAATTAAACTAAAGAGGCTAAGAATTGCATTTTCCCAAAAAACTATCCTCCGGATATATTTGTTTTTAGTTCCCATTGCTTTAAAGGATAAGAAGTCTTTCTGCCTATCCAAGAACGCAACATACATTGATTGGAAGCTGAATAATATGCCAATGAGAATTCCAATACCAAGTAAGACAACCATCATCCCTAACATTGCTTCCATGAATGCTAAAGTGGAATTTTTAGCTGTTTCAGATTCTATCCAGAAAGCAATTTCAAACTGTTCTTCAAATTCATCTCTGATTTTATTCAGATTTGCATTTTCATTCACAGTAAACATAATTCCATTTACCCAGTTATTTAATAAACCAAAATAAATACTTGCTCCACTCTCTTGAAATGCTTCGTAAGTCCAAAGAACTGAATAATCAATTAACTCTCCTACCAAACCAATTATTTCCACTGAATAATTACCCAAAATTCCCAAGTCTATTTCATCATTTAATTTTAGATCATACTTTCCAGCTATAGCAGTTCCAAGAAGAATAGTTTTATTACTTAAATCTGATTTCTGCGTTACACTCCCTTCGATAACATTGAATGAACGTAAAGTAGAATTCTCTTGATAACAGACTAATTCCGTCCAACTTAGTAACTCACCATTATGAATAATTTTCGTATAAACATTAATGAAAATTTCATGGTGATTAATATCTTTTAGAACCTCAATATTATCATTTTTTAGAAATTGATTAATGTAACCTACATTAACTGGATTCTCTAAAATTATTTGTACATCATATGTATTGTATTCATCAAAATTAGCTATCATTATATCGAACATATTGTAAACCATTGCTAGAGAGTTGACTAAGAATATCATCGAGGTTATAAGAGCTAGTATAGTTATCAGACTTTTTTTCTTTTTAAGAAATACTTCTCTAAGTGGGACAATCATGTGGATTGGTTTAAATATTGGAATCCATCCAAAAATCCTTTCAGCTATTGTTTTGCTTACTTTTTTTATTCTTGTGAAAGAAGTTGCCATTGCTTCACGAGGGGTTACTTTAGTTATCGTCCAAGCACTAAGGATTGAGCAAGCTATACACGTAATTAAGGTAATAACTCCTGCATATACAAATTCCATTGTTGGGATTGAAAGATCAATTTGATGATAACCGTATAGTTTCCCTACT
>JAGLTP010000720.1 GCA_023135215.1 Candidatus Heimdallarchaeota archaeon | reverse complement strand
ACAGGAAGAACGGTTCTGGGTGCACAATATATTGAAGAAGGACAATCAGATCATCCAGCATATTGGATAGAAATGCAGCTGTAGGTTTAATCCCTATCTCTTTCTTTTTCTTTTTATTGTGATATAACTTTTGGATCTAAAAACTCGAAAATTCTTATAAATTACATATTCCAATGTAATTTATGTCATTCAATCGTGATACAATTCTGAAACATAGAAGAGTATTAAGAGCTTTTGATGAAGATATCGAAAAATTTCCCGAAGGATTTCAAACAGATCAAGAGAAAAAAGTCCCTAATCCACCTCTGCAGAAACCTTACCTAAAAGAAGCAAAAATTATAGATTTAGTTGCAATAGATGATATTCAATGTGGTAAAGAAATCCCATTATTCATTACTTTAGAAATGAGAAGAAGTCATAGAACTTATACGGATACTCCTTTAACATTTGAAGAATTCTCTTTTCTTTTGTGGTCAACTCAAGGAGTACATGAAGTGACCAAACATCATGGAGCAGGAACAAAGAGAGTTGTACCAAGTGGAGGTGCTAGACATCCATTTGAGACCTATCTAATTGTTACCCATGTGGAAGGACTAAATCCAGGATTATATAGATATTTAGCAATTGAACACAAGTTACAACATTTGAAGGATTTAGGTGATATAGAGAAGGAATTAATTGAAAAAATATCTATGCAACGCTTCCTTTCAGATTTTATTTCAAAAGGTGGTGTGATTTTTGTGTGGGCTGCGATTCCTTATCGTATGGAGTGGAGATACACAATTGCGTCTAACAAAGTGATTGCCATTGAAGCTGGACATATTTGTCAAAATTTATATTTAGCATGTGAAGCAGTGGGATTAGGAACCTGTGCAATTGGAGCTTACAATCAAGAGGTAGTTGACACACTGTTCGAATTAGATGGAGAGGATGAATTTGTTGTTTACCTTGCACCTGTAGGAAAACTGAGCTAAACTAGGAATTTCTAGATATACGCTTTTTTGTTTTCTTCCCACCATTTTATCCATTCTTCCCTAAGTTTGTTTCTTTCTTTTTCTGAAACTCCACCAACAAAACTCCAAAATGGATCATCAAATATTCTACGCAGAAGAACTATTTGTCCTGTATGTCCCATATAATGTAAAGTGATTCGTTGCATCATATGTTTCAAATTTTCATTATCGTCCGGGGCTTTAATTTTGCTATAATCCTCTTCAGATAGAGATTTGAGTTTTTCAAAAAAATCTTTTGAGAAAGATAAATAAATATCAATCAACTCCTTAAACGAAAATGGAAACTGCTTTATTTCATTTTTTGAAACTCTATAAGCGTGATACTTCCTTTGTTTATCTGTTAGTTTTCTTTCTTTACTAAAAACTGAAAGATATAAATCCA
>JAGLTP010000072.1 GCA_023135215.1 Candidatus Heimdallarchaeota archaeon | reverse complement strand
GTATTAATTCAACGAAAAACAGAAAGCAGTTTAAACATTCGATTACTTCCTTTGAACCTGAGGAATTAGCAAGATTAACAATTGGCTTTTACTTGAGAAATTATATCGAAGGATTGTTTCTTAGTTCTGGGGTTGGTAAAAGCGCAAACTGTCAAGCTGAAATAATACATGAAGCTCTCCATGTCTTGCGGAATAAATATAAATTTGATGGATATGTCCATGCTAAAGTCCTTCCAGGTATTGGGAAGGATGAACTTTTTAGAATCGCAGAGTTAGCAGACCGCGTAAGTATAAATGTTGAATTACCAAACAAATCTCGTTTCAGTGAAACATGTTCTACCAAAGACTTCTATTCTGATATAATTAAAGTAACTAAATTTCTCCCAGAAATGAGGAAGAAAGGAGAAATTCCTGCTGGATACACGACTCAATATGTAATCGGAGCAGCTGAAGAAACTGATAAAGAAATTTTGGATACTGTATTCGATTTTTATACTGATGAGTGGGATTTCAGAAGGCAATATTACTCTACTTGCCTTCCTTTGGAGGAAAAAACCCAATCATATCCTCGGTCCTATTTCCTCAGAGAGCACAGATTATATCAAATTGATTGGTTAAGAAGAATCTATAAGTTTTCACCTGAAGAGCTTATGAATGTTATAAATGATGATGGTTTCATTCCTCTAAATATGGATCCAAAAGTTACTCTTGCAAGGAGGAATGCTGAATTTTTCCCAATTGATGTAAATAATGCAAACTATAGTGAACTTATGAGAGTACCTGGTATAGGTCATACTTCTGCTACAAGAATTCTAAAACTGCAACAACAAGGAGTGAAACTCACTAAGAACCAACAATTGAAATCAGTTGGTGTTGTTCTAAAAAGAGCTTTACCCTTTCTTAAAATTGGTTCAAGGAAACAGCTTACCTTGGATAATTTTGGAACTTCCCAAGGAGGTGTTTAGAAATTTTGTCTGCTTGTAATTTATCTGCAAAAGAATATGTTCAAGCAGCAAGTTACCACAAGGATTCCAATGAAAATTCAATCGAGAAAGCTGAACTCTTATTGAAATCAAAACCATTTGAGATCACTACAGGTTGTTCAGATTTAGGGAAATTAATCAAAAAAAGAGGAAATGCTGTTCTAAGAGAAGTACATCTTCTATCAGCTTATATGCGACTTAAACCTTATTCAGAAATGGTATTAGTAGGCGAGTGTAATCCTGAGCATAATACTTGCTATTTAATAACCAAATCCTTAGCTAGACGATTTGATAAATTCATTGTTATTGTTTTCACTGGGAGTATTTTTTCTGTAGCAACAAACAGAAGAGACCTTCCTACATTTCCACAGTTTAGTGGTAGCTCTAAGGATGAAGTCATAATCAATGTGCGAGAATATGCAAAAGAAACTATAAGAGATAGTTTTTCTGAGGATATATTTCTAGAAGATGGTGATTTTCTTTGGGAGAATTATTATGAGACTCAGTTCCTTGAGCAGAGATTGAATGTTAAACTATTTCATAAATTTATTCCTAAATATACTTTAAAAAAAGCAAACATGAAACTTGAAAAAGAATTTTATGAAAAGGTTGTTGAACAACGTAAAGAAAAGCATACCTTAGATTTCTTTTTTGATTAAATATTCATATCTCTAGAACTAAGTGATAAAGAAAAAT
>JAGLTP010000719.1 GCA_023135215.1 Candidatus Heimdallarchaeota archaeon | reverse complement strand
GCATCTTGTCTACATTAAGCTCATCATGGGGGTTAATCTGACTTAACCTGCTCCTGATTGTTTCATTGTTTCTTAGCTTAGCCATCATTTTAGGTACAAATTCTTTAGCAGAGCTAGATCGATAGTTCATGTTATTTTCGATGATATAATCTCGGACAGCTTTAGCAGATAATTTACACTGATAAGCTTTGAAAAGATTGACTATATCATTGATTGAGGTAGCTTTACCTTGATTCTTCATATATCTAATTGTTAGAGCAGCTGCAATGAGGAAAATATTGGTGACTTTTTTTCCGTTTCTTCTCTCATCGTTATATTTTTTCTTTAGTGCAAACATTATATCGTTACGTTGATTCTCGCTCAAACCTATCTGTGTCAATATAGCTAGAAGCCTTGATTTATTCTCTTCTACGGCATCATATTGACTATTCTCTGTATTGTACAATCTTCTGTACTTATCTCTCTTCTCAGCAGTATATACATCATTTACTTTGAAATATGTTGTTTTACCTCTTCTGGATTCAGGAGAACCTATTCTTTCTCCTTCTTGCCCTCTTTCTAGGAAGTGACTACCTTCTAGGATTCGGTCATAAACAATACCACAAGATTGGCACACAATATCTGACCTTGTAGTAGTGAAAGAAGACGATCCACATTCAGTGCATACTTCGTTAATGACTATCATTTCTGACATCTTATATCCGAGCAACAGTGTCGTTTAACCACTTATATACTTTAGACGGACACCTCATTGAAAGTGAACTTTGTGCATATCGTGTATGCTTGTTTTCTCGCTTTTTGTCGTTACTTTCAGCTTTTTTTTTGTAAGTGAAAGTGTTAAATATAAGGAGAGAAAATATCAAGATATTTTCACTCATTTTCATCACTTCTCAGTGATTGTAATATCAAGAAATCGTGAATTTTAGTTGATTTGAAGAAAACCTTTTTATTTTCTTAATCTTTATTGAATTTGTTGAGAATCCAAGAGCCTTTCCTCTTTCCTTTTAAGCGATTAAAAAAATCGTTTTCTTTTATGAATGGATTGAATGATGCTTGGTTTTATCTTCTTAATAGATTGATGGCTATTTCTCAAGATGAACAACTGATTTCAATTATAAGCCAATTGTGTCCTTTCAATCTTAGTAACCATTTAGAAGCATCAAATAAACTGATCAAAGAACAATATATTTCACATCTTCCTTTCTCTTTGAATGAGGGGCAATCATCTACTCACCTTACTCCATTTCATCTATCTTTTTATTCAGAACCAAACGCATCAGCAAAACAGAAAGGACAGTATTTTACCCCCTCTTACATCTCAGACTTTATTGTAAAAAAATCATTGAAATACTTATTATCATCAAAATCGAACCCATCTGAACTGTTCTTTGGAGATATTGCTTGCGGTTCAGGAAATTTACTTATCCCTCTTCTTAATCAATTGTACAATTTATCACTGAACGAATTAAATACTGAAGATTTTATCAATTTCATTTCGATAAATATCTATGGATTTGATACTGATCCTATTAGTTTGTGGATATCTAAGATTCGAATATTATTGTATCTCGCATGCACAGTTCCTGACTTTTCTCCCAGTACAGTTAATTTGAATCTTTTTAACTCAGATGCTCTTCAGTCCCTCCAAATTGACAGAAATAAGGAAATTGATGAAGCATTCTTTGACCTCATTGTTCTGAATCCACCTTATATGAATTATGGGCTTAGAAATGCACAAAAATATGATAAGGAATTCAAAAATTTCCTTCGGAATCGCTTCTTTTCAGCGGAATACAAGTTAAGTCTTTATCCAATTTTTATGGAACGTTCTATTGAGTTACTAAAAGATAAAGGGATACTTGGAATAATTACTCCTGATTCTCATCTCTTGGGTAGATTCTATTCAAAGATTCGTTCCTATCTTCTTCAAAATACTAACATTTTGGATATCTCCTTATTGGGATTTGAACCCTTTTCAGGAGCAACTTTGGGAAGACCAACTATTACATTTCTTAAGAAAACTAATATTCCTCCTAAACGTCCTTTTCCTGCTCGATGGATCCCTTCCTTTTCCTCTTTTATTGATGAAGATTGGGAAGAGTACTCTAATTCTCAAAATAATTTTTCTGACAATTTTTATAATCGTTTTCATCTTTTTTTCAATTCTGAAGATGAAAGATTTGTTGAAAAATGGGAAAAACTATCCACAAAAAGAATACAAGATATAGCAACTATTCACACAGGTGTAAGGAGCAAAGTAGGTCAGAAAAATATAATTTCTAAAAGTCAGAAGAGCTCAACATGGAAGAGAGGGATAATTTCAAGCAGTCAAATAAAACCATTCTTTCTCGACTATCAAGA
>JAGLTP010000718.1 GCA_023135215.1 Candidatus Heimdallarchaeota archaeon | reverse complement strand
GTTGAAGCTGAGGATGAAGAGGATATCTTAGACGAACTACCAGGTGAACCAGAGGAAGTTCCATCAGTTTCAGAGCCTGAAGAAGAAATAAAAGTTAGTAAAACTGAAGATATAGAAGAGTTTCAACCTCAAGAAGTAATAGAGGAAATTCAATTAGATGAAGAAGATATCGAAGAAGAATCCATTGATGAAGCAATACCTGCAGAAACACAAGAGCTTATTGAAGGGATTGAGCTTGCTTCTCAATATGAATTTGAGCAAGATCCTTTTGTCGAAACAATAGAATCCGAACAAGAATCTTTAAAGAAACTAGCCAGCCTTTTATCTGCTTTAGATCCCGGAGATGATTCTGTTATATCTCCACTTACTGAGAAACTAATGTCTTTAGGTGATGATGAGGAAATTTCAATCAGTGAAGAACCTCCAATAATAAAAGAAGGTTTAAGTGAGGAGGAAATTGCAAGTGCTCACGCTTATCGCTCTTCTGTTTCTAGATTATCTGGTGTTCTTTCAGCTCCTGATTCTCAAGAAGATGCTACACAATTCGTTTCCTCAATAAAGAAAACAATAGCTACAGTATCTCAAGAAAAAGATATTGAGAAAGGAGAGAAATCTCCATTGACAAAAATAATTGAAGCTGAAACTGGTGAAGACGTTGAAAAACCACCTGTCCAATCAGAAGATATTCAGAATATCATTAAGCATTTGGAATCACGAAGAGAAAAAGCAATTGAGAGAATTCATCAATTGGAAGAAGCATTAACTACTGAGAAAATAGATGAAGAAGAGTGGCACGAATTAAGGATAAAAGCTGAACGTCACATGTTACGTATTGAAGATACACTTGATGGTTATAAACGCTATCTTGACAAATTACCTAGTTAATTACACAGAAACAAATGGATGTAACAATGACTTCCCTTATTCATTTTTACTATGGAAATAGATTAGAAGCTTTTCAAGCAGGTCTTGGGGTTATTATTAGAGCTTTAGGACATTCAAGAAAAGCAAGAGTGTATATCATTAACGATTCTTTTCCATGGGTTAATGATCTAAAACAGAAAAGTGAAATACCCATTCAGATTTTCTCAAGAGAAGAAACAAAGAATCTTTTAGATGAAATTAAAAGGGAATTGAGGGAATTAGATAATGAAATTTGCCTTCTGGTTAATTTTGACTTACTATTTGATAGTTGGTTAGGAATTGAAGATTTTATTTCACTAGCAAAAGAAATTAACAAAACGAATGAAGTAATAATTACTTGTGAGAATCAATATGATTTACTAGAAGATGTGGGAGATTATGTTAGTTCTTTTGAATTACAAGAAATGTAAATCTATTGCAATATGAGCGATTCTTGGGGCTAACCATCTGATTATTCTTATATTATCTATAGATGCTTTATGTGATATCTCTTCTGGAGTTATTCTATCTAATCTACTCTCTACTATATCATTTATTGTGTCCTCTGAAAGAATTTTTTCTGTAAGCTGCCAGTGAATGTATCCCCTTCCTTGCTTTAACGAATTGAAAGCTAAAGGTAGAGCTCTTTCAGCTTCTAAAGGCAATGGTAAAAGTATCCTGTTTACTTGATTTGGGAATTTCCTAGAAACGATTTCAAAAGCATCTCCTAGGTATGGAAAAACTCTATCTTGGCATTTATTGAGTTCTATATTCTTACATAAATATTGATACGCAAATTCATTGATTTCAATACTATGAACCTCACAATCAATTTGCTTAGATGCGATGGTAATCCCGAAAGGACCTACTCCTGAGAAGAAATTTAGAATTTTTTCATTTTTCTTTACTAAATTTGCAATTCTCTGTCTTTCAAAACTTAAACGCGGTGAGAAGAATGCTTTCTCTAAATCAACATAAAATGAGTTTCCATGTTCTTTATAGATTGTAGCAAAAGTATTCTCTCCCATTAAATGTTTAAGATTTCTTCTACGTTCTTGTCCCTGAACTTTTGAGGTTTGGACAACTACTGTATTAATATAAGAGTGTTTAATCATCTTCTCTTTTGCGAATTCTTTGAGCGTTTTTTTATCAGCAGCTTCTCTTATTATAAGTATATTTCCTATTATTTCAAAAGCCAAATCCTTCATATTCTCACATTTCTATTATTGCTAAGAAAGATTAAGCGTTCGTTTTGTTGAGCATAGATTTAATCCTCAAGAACTTCACGAATGGAAGGTCCTTTATATACCGCTCTATCGAAAGCAAGTCTTCTCATCTGGGATTGAGTATTGATTTCTTCATAATAATGTGCTGTTAATCCTGCAATTCTTCCAAAGACAAAGACCGCCTTGGCTAGTTTAGGATCGATGCCCATGTCAGCTATAATCGCGCCAATAACCCCATCCACATTGATAGGTAAATTCATTCCTCTAACTCTATAGAACGCATCAGTAACCAATTTTGAAACAGAAACACATTCTTTTGCATAACCAGCTTTTTCAGAAAGTTCCCAAAGGACATCTCTTCTAGGGTCTTGTGTATGGATGCGATGCCCTAATCCTTCAATCCTTCTTCCAGCTTTGATTGTCTCTCGGATTGATTCAAAAGTGGTTTCATTAAGATCTTTACTGTTTTCTTTAGCACTCTTAACAACTGATAAGAAAAATTCTGCTGCTTTTTGACCTGCACCACCATGAACATCTGTAATAGCTTGAGTACCAGCTGAAAGGGCCACTTCATAATTTGCACGTGTCGATGCTAAAATACGAGTTGCTTGTGCAGAAGGTGGTGTGACTCCATGATCTACACAAGCTGTGATTATCGCTTCGAGCAATTTAATTTTCGACACATCAGAAGGTATTTCACCTACTAAACCTAAGTAAATTAATTCTGAAAATGAAACATCCTCTTTCAGTAAATTAATGATTTTATCGTCGTTATTGAAGAATTTGGTAAGATATTTCAATACCCTTCCAAGTGCGTATGCTACTACTTTGGAACCATCATTAACTTCTTGTGCAAAGCTTGATAGATTATCATCAAGTAGCAAAAAAGTACCTATTACTTTTGCAACATCTGTTTCATTGAGGATGTTATAACCAGTATGTAATTCGTCCTTTAGAGCTTTTAATGCAAGATTCTCTAGCTCTGCAATTTGCTCAACAGGAAATTCACCATTATTTAGTAAATAAGCTGTCTCAAGTAGTCCCTTCCTTGAGATAATCTCTTGCAAAGGATATCCTCGGATAATTAAATTATTGGGCATAACATTAGTAATTAATGTTCCCCAGGTGGGTTCAGGTGATTTAGCATCCCATTTTTTACGCATTCTATTATAATAATCTTCAATTTCAAAGTAGGTTTTATTTAACTTGGATTTTACAGCTTCGATTAAATCTCTTTGATGATTAACTACTGTAGCTCCTGCTTTTTCTAATATCTCTTTTTTTGAAATAAAAGTACCATAATTCTGGCCTGGAGATATTACTGCTCCTGCATGTCCCATTGTTTTCCCTTCTGGAGCATTAGCTCCTGAAATTAATGCAACTAATGGTTTGGGATATTTCTCAGGGTGAGCTATCATGTCTTGTGCAAGCAATTCTTCTTGCATCCCTCCTATTTCTCCTGCAACTACTACTAAATCTGTCTCCTCATATTTCATTACCAACGAAACAAGATCTACAAATCTGGCCCCTATTGCACCATCTCCTCCTATCCCTAATACACCATTTTGTGCAATACCTGCACTAGCTAATGCATCTGACATATGATAGAGAATTGCCCCGCTTCGAGATAAAATTGTTACACCTTTTGCTCCCACTTCTTCTCCAATAATTTGTGCTTGAAAAATATCTGGAAGCATGCCAACTTTTATTCCTTCTGGTGGGAAAATTATTCCTGGTGTGTTTCCACCAAATAGAATCGTTTTGTGCTTTCTAGCTTCAACTAGAATATCTCTCACATCTTTCAATGGAATAAATTCAGAGATTAGAACAACAATAGGAATCCCTGACTTTATCACCTCAATTGTTGCATCTTTAGCAGTGGAATAATGTCTCCATATGCTAGCGATTGCAATATCTGAGTGATTATTAATTGCTTCTTGTGCTGAATTATAAACAGGTATAGTTTCATGAACTTTTGTTCCCCCTCTACCAGGAGCTACACCACAGGTAACATTAGTTCCATATTCCATCATGAGTTGTGCATGTCTAGTTCCTTGTCTTCCGAGACCTACAATCATGGTTTCAATTGTTTTTGTTTTAGTGATTTGATTTGCTAGCTCTGGTCTGACTTCTTTAATTAAATAATAAAGTAAACCTTGATCTGGATTTAGCATTCCTTTTGCCATAGTTCTCACCTAGTTACTCCCTCTTGACTCTTTATTTTGAAACCATATTCTATGCCATCTTTTATGACATCTGCCATGATTTTCTGGTTCCCCACAACAATGTGTAAATCCTTTAATGGTTCTGGTGTCTCCCTTTTAGCTTTTTCAAAATACTCACGAGCTGCAGCTAAATCAGTTCCAACCATTCTACCGAAGACGGGAATCATCCGTTTCCTTTTTGTGTATCGATCTCTTAATGACATTATTAAACCACGAATAAATATGTCACAGCTGGAAATTCCTCCAAATCGACTTGTAATTATTAAATCGGTAGCAGGATGATCCATAAGTAAATGAAACATATCTGCTACTTTGCTGAGTGATGGACCACCTCCACTATCCATGAAATTTATTGGCACAACTTTACCGTTAAAATAGCGGTTCCCTACATTAACAACCTCATCAATAGAAAAAATACCATAACCTGCTCCTCCAGGAACCAAACCAACATAAAGTTTATCTTCTTCTTTTACAAATTCCTCAGGCTCATCAAGTAAATCTAAATATGGAAAGCCTATTCTGTAAGCCTTATCCTCAAAAAATGTTTGTTCTGAAATATCATGTCTTTTACTTCTTGGATCTATTCCAATAGATTTCAATAAAGGCTCTTGTCTATACAAACTATTGTCATCAAGTACTACTTTTGCATCTGCAGCAATAATTCTCTCATCCTCTGCAACAATTAGAGGATTTATCTCACATATTTTCGCTTCCGCAGTTTGAAAAGCTGAATAAAGAGATTGAATTGCTACTTTTAGTTGATTCTCCGATCCTATTAAATTTGATTCACTCTTCACCAAAAATTCTACTGCTTCATCAGCTATAGCACCTGGTAATTCTTTTACATTTTCCAGAATTGTCCTTTTCCAAATTTTTTCAGGATTTTGTCTAGCAACTTCTTCTATGTCCACTCCACCGCTTGCTGAAGCTACTATTACAATATCAAAGGTTGCTGGATCAGTAGTAATTGATAAATAAATCTCACTTGAGATATTGACAGCTTCTTCTAGCAGTATTTTTTCTATTGAGTAACCATGAATTGAGAGTTTGAGCATTTCACTAATAATCGTCTTTGTCTCATCAATATTTTTTGCCTTTTTAATCCCTCCCACTTTACCTCGACCACCTATCAATACCATCGCTTTGATCATTATTGGAAAGGATATTGAAAGATCATTTAACTGCTCAATATCTTTAACTATTGCAATTTGCTTTGGAATTATTAATCCAAATTTCTCAAAAATCTGTTTAGCTTCATATTCATATAATCTCATTTTTTTCCCTCTATTCTGAATGTTGTTTTTGATAGTGTTTGATTAAACCTCCTGCATTAAAAATATCAAGAAGTTCTTCTGGTAGTTTGGGGAAGAGGAATACACGTTCTCCATTAGTTATTCTTCCATTTTCCAAATCGATAGATATTGATTCATTTTCATCAAAATTGTCTACAAGTTCTGGATGTACAATGATTGGTAATCCCTGATTAATAGCTGATCTATAGAAAATTCTTGAGACTGATTTAACAATGACAGCTTTCACACCTGCGGTTGCTAATCCTACTGCAGGATGTTCTCTTGAAGAACCACATCCAAAATTTTCTCCTCCAATAACAATATCTCCCTTTTTAACTCTCATCGCAAAAGTCTCATCTAGACCCTTGAACAAATGAGGTACTATTTTCTCGCCATCCGATGATTTTATGTCATAGGTTAAACCTCCAGCAAACATTTGATCTGTATTAAAATCGTTTATGTCACTATAATTCCAAATATTTTGGTTATTCCTATCGTCTTCAGATGTAATCACAAGGATTTTTGCTTCCAAAGCTCTTGGTTGGAGCTCTATTTGCTTTTCTGTATCTATGATTTTTATTGAAAGGTATTCTCTAGGATCCACTATTTTACCTGCAATTGCAGATGCTGCTACAGTAGCAGGAGATGCTAAATATATTGAAGAATTTTTGTTACCCATTCTTCCCAGAAAATTTCTATTTGCAGTTGATATTATGTTCCATCCATCTGCAGGAATTCCTTGTCCCTTCCCTAAACATGGACCACAGCTGCATGAAAGAATTGTAGCTCCTGCTTTAACTAGTGTTTGAATAATGTCATTCTCCATAGCTTTAAGATAAATTTCCTGAGAAGCTGGTGCTACGAGGAAGACAACCCCCTCTTTTACTCTTTTACCCTTCAATACTGATGCTGCAATAGTCAAATCATCTAATCGAGCGTTTGTACAAGTACCAAGAAAAGCTTGATGAATGAATATATCACCAACATCACTAATAAATTGAGCATTATCTACTTGATGAGGAATCGCAATAAGAGGTTCTAACTTGCCAAGAGTAACAGTAAAATTTTGACTAAAAATAGCATTATCATCTGACCAAAATAGATCATCTTCTGCAATAATGTCCTTGTCACTGTGTTTCTTTTTTAACCAATCAACTAGCATTACATCAGGTGGAAAAATTGCTGTTTTAGCTCCCATTTCTGAAGCTAAATTAGCTAGTGTCATGCGTTCAGAGATACTTAGGTTTTTTACTCCTTCTCCATGGAATTCTATACTTTTGTATAATGCTCCGGCGGCACCAATAGCATTCATGATGTATAAAGCAATATCTTTTGCGTAAACACCAGGTGGAAGTTCTCCTTCTAATTCAATTTTTATTGTTTCAGGTACTCTGAACCATGTTTTACCTGTTAACCATAATCCTGCAGTTTCAGTTCTGTCAATTCCTGCTGAAAATGCTGTAAAAGCTCCACTTGTACAAGTATGGGAATCGGAACCTACAATGAGCATATTTGGTAGTGCGTGATTTGACATAAGTTGATGACATATCCCCACCCCTTCATCATAATAATTTGTAATGTTTTGATTCTTTACTAGTTCTCTAATGGTCTTATGATCGTTAGCAATAGTAACACTAGTTGGAGGGGAATCATGATCTAGAACAATAACCAAACGATTAGGATATTTGATTTTTGTACCACCCATTTTTTGGAATGTTTTGTAAATAGATGCAGAATTATCGTGGGATAAGATTAGGTCCGGTTCTGCAAAAACTATGTCTCCCGCACTTACAGATTGTTTAGTTTTGATTGAAAACAATTTTTCTGAATAAGTCTTGCCAGTCATTTCATACCCTCACATCTTGTCCCCTAATTTCAATAACCCCCCTGCCTCCATAATATCCAAAGCAGGTTTTGGAATTGGAATGCATTTTATCTCGCTTCCCTTGTCAACATTCAAGATTGTAGATTTCTCAACATCAATTTCTAAAACATCAAAATCATCAATTAAGAATTCGAAAATACCAGGAACTTCAACAAGTAACAATCCTGAATTTACAGCATTACTATAGTAAATCGGACCAAAAGACTCACCAATGATGGCTTTGATTTTATGTGCAAGAAAACCAGTTACAGCCTGTTGTCTAGTAGAACCCTTTCCAAAATTTTTCCCAACAACTAGAATCTTGTTTTCATGATTCTCCTTCGCAAAATTCTCATAACCTACCAAATTACCAAAAATATGTGGCTTGATTTCTTGTGGATCGTGTATAGTTAATAGGGATTGATGGAAAATTTGATCTGTATCAATATCATCAACTTTTACTAATTTTGCCTTTCCACTTATTTTTTCTACACCCATTTAATCATCTCTTTTTTTAGGTAGAGCAATTTTTCCTTCAATTGCTGTTGATGCTGCCACGATAGGACTAGCTAGATAAACATCAGCAGGACCGATTTTTCCCTGTGTATTACGGTTACCTGTTGTCATAGTAACTGCTGTTTCTCCCCCCGTTAAACCATATTGTCCTTTGGCACATGTTGAGCAACCAGCTCCAAAGAAATTACCTCCCGCATCGAGAATTGCTGTCATGGTGTTTTCTTTATGTGCAAAAACAAAATCTTCGCGAGTTGCTGGAACTATTCCTAATCGTACTTCAGGACTAATTTTTTGATTCTTTAAAATTTTTGCTGCTTCCCGAATATCTGCTGCCGTTCCATTTGTGCAAGATCCTATTACTATTGAATTAATTGGCGTTCCTAAAACCTCTTCAATTGGCTTTACATTATGTGGATGAGGAGGGCATGCAATATATAGTCCTAAATCTTGAATATCAATTGTAAGTTCAGAAACATAATTTGCATTTTCATCTGCTGATAATAATTCTATCTCAATATTTTGTTGTCTGTAGAATTCTGCCGTTACTTCGTCGGGAGGAATAAACCCTATCGATCCTGAAGCTTCAGTGATTAATGAGCACAGAGTTATACGATCCTCGATGCTTAGTTTTGAGATTATATCTCCATAAAACTCTACAGCTTGCCCTGTGATGCCATAATCATGCAGTTGTTTTAGGATATACAACGCTAAATCTTTTGAAGTTGTTGGCCAATTGTATTCTCCTTTTAACTCAATTTTTACCGTTTCTGGAATCTTAATCCAAGATTTACCTGTTTTCATTGCAAAAGCAAGCATTACATCTCCTGCTCCCTGCCCAAGAATTCCTAAGGCCCCTAGAATGTTATAATGACTATCAGCTCCAAAAGCTATGTCACCAGGTTTTGAAAATCCTCTACGAAACAGAAGATGAGAACCAATACCCGATCCTAAATCGGTGACACGAATATTGTGTTTTTTAGCGAATACTCTTATTTTTTCTTGATCTATTGCATGCTTGGGGTCATTACCATAGGGATAACAGTCAGGGGTAAAAATGATTTTTTCATTATCGAAAGTTTGAGCATCTAGGTAATTTTCTTGAAATAGATCTATAACTTGAGGTCCTGCGTAATCTCTTGCAGTTACGAGATCAAGATTGACCCATATAATATTACCCGGATAAATCTCCTTTTCTGCCACATTAGCATGGGATTTAACTATCTTCTCTATAAATGTGAAGGCCTTCATTTCGCTCAATTTCACCAATTAGAAAGATGGTAATAAGGCTATCTCTATATGATTTCTCCTTTTTACATTCAAGCAATTCTGCAATTGTTTATTATTCTCTGGCTAAGTGTTTAACAGTTTCTCACAGATTTCCTCTACCATCTCTGAAGTTGTGGAAGATCCTCCCATATCATATGTTCTAACCTTTCCTTCTGCAATAACAACTATTATTGCATCTTCAACTTTGGTGGCCATCTCTTTTTCTCCAAGCCAATCGAGCATCATCTTTGCTGATAAAATTTGAGCAATAGGATTGACTTTATTCATACCTACATATTTTGGAGCGGAGCCATGGCTGGGTTCAAATACTGCAAAATTGTCTCCAATATTACCTGAACAAGCAAAACCAAGACCACCAACTAGTTGAGCACATAAATCAGAAACAATATCACCAAACATATTGGAGGCAACTAAAAC
>JAGLTP010000717.1 GCA_023135215.1 Candidatus Heimdallarchaeota archaeon | reverse complement strand
GCAGGAGAATCTGATTGTGATTTTCTTATCATTCTAAAAGATAAAGCGTCTGGAGACAAGTTACAAGAATCTTTGGAGAAAATAAGTAAAGTCATAGTTAAATATCTCGAAGATCCTTTATATAGCTCGATTCTTGATGTTGAAGTTCTTGGTGACGATGAAGTTCCCAAAAAAGGAGAAGATTCTGATTATCCATGGACCAAAATTTTGGTAGCTCAAAGAGGTAAAGCATTGATAGGAGATAATCCATTTGCTAAGCTCAAAATAGATGAAGAAAAGATAAAGGAAGCAGCTAAAGAAATGGCAAGGGTTTTTCTAGAACAAATGGAAGAAATTCCTACACTTGAAGAAGTAGATGATTATGATAAAATGTATCTCACAGTCGAAGCAGTACTTGGATGTGGGTGTGCATATCTCTATTATCATGGAGAAAAGGATTTCCACAGAAGCTCAGCTATAATTTTATTCGAGGATAAATATCGAGATAAACTAAACATTGAACCTGTTCAAACAAGCCATAGATTAAGACTAGCTGCTAAATCAGTTGAAACAGAGAAATTTATTCCAAATTCATTAGCTTTCTGTAAAGAAGTTAATAAGATTCTTAAAACATAAAGAGGGTATTGAATGGCTGTAAAAACTAGTATAGATATCTTGGTCCAGAATATAGAGAGTTCCTTAATCTTAATGCTTGGTGAATCAGGTACAGCTAAGGAAGAAATGGCTTTTCGATTCCTTGAAGACGGTTTAGCAAAAAAAGAAACAGTTTTAGTAGTTCTTTTTGCTCATTCTTCTTTCGATTATTTAGAGGAACTGAAAAAGAGAGAAGTTGCTGTTGAAAAATATCTCAAGGATGGAACATTGAATTTCATTGATGCTATTTCCTTTAGATCTATTCCTAAGGATATGCCACAGAATACAATTATGCTAGAAAATGCAAGTGATTTACTAGCTCTTTCAATAAATCTAAATGATATTTCTCTGAAAACAGCTAAGCTACGAATAATATTTGATCAACTTTCTCTAATCACACTATATAGCTCACCAATTCATGTTGTCAACTTTTTACAGTCTCTCGCAGCTAGAGTTAGACAGAGGAAACAAAGTGCTCTAATGCTTCTAGATACCGGAGTAATCGATGATCAAATAGAAAAAACACTTCATACAATAGTTGATATGGTAGTAGAAACGAAAAGAACTGAAGAGCCTTCTGGAGTTCAACAGCTAGTTAGGATTAAGTTTGCAAAACACAAGTTTGAACCAAGATGGGTTCAAGTTGTATGATTTAATATTGGTTTCTATTTTGTTATTTTTTGATATATCTAAAATAAATCATAATCACTGTGGTTACGGTAAATAAACTACTTCCAATTATAATGGCAGTCACTATCCACCCTGCTCCTGTAACTTCCTCAGGATTGGATAAAGCTAAGAGATTATACTCAATCATGTCAATATATGTACTGATATCATTGACTCCTAAGAGTGGAGTTAATTTAGCTAGTTTTGCACCAGTATCACGAGCAATCTGTATTATCATTTTCTCTTCGATTTGAGGTTGAGAAATTATTATTGAAACATTCTCTGCAATCATTATATCAACTATTTCTCCAATATGCTGAGCTGAAGGTTCAGAACCCTCATGTTCCTCAATAACACCTACTCTCTCAATCCCTAATAAGTCTAGAAGATACATAAAGGAAGGATGGTGAACTACAACTTTCAAGCCTTCAAACTGATTTTCATTATCAATCATTGTGATTAGATCATCTAATTCAGATAGATAATCATCTCTGCTTGATTCATATTGAGCTTGATGTTCAAAATCTAATAAGATTACTTCATTTGTTATATCTTGCACAAAGGTTTTTGTTATAACTGGACTCATCCATAGATGAGGATTTGGATAACTTGTTACAGGATCTATCTCCATCATTTCATCGGTTGCTAAATATAGTACATTCAAATTATGACCATCAG
>JAGLTP010000716.1 GCA_023135215.1 Candidatus Heimdallarchaeota archaeon | reverse complement strand
TTGATTTCAAACCTAGTGATTTCAAGCTTACACACTCTCTCCCTGGATTTTCCAGAGATCCTTTCCACATGCAAAATATGAGAGCAGAGCCTGTTACTGGAAGTGTTATTCGAAGAGAAGATAGAGTACAGTACTGTACAGGAGTGCAAGGATTTTCAGAAGCTTATGCTTTTCTTAATGAAACTATATATGGCTATTATGATGTCGTTAACGAACAATGGATTATAGATCCTGATGATTTATCTGAAGGTGATAGATACAGAACATGGCATACAACTAATCCTGGATTAACAGGTAACATGGGAACTATCTTCTGGGGAGAAGATGTTCACACAGCAAGTATTGAGTTCTATAATTACCTTTTGGAGACCTTCTTAAATGAAATTAATAATGCAGATGCAAACCGTACCATAGGTGCTTTTGCCTCTCTATTCTTAGTCACAATTGGTTTCGTAATTACTTCGGTTGTTCTTTATAGAACTGGACCTAAATTCAAGAAATTGTAACACCTTTTTTCTTTTCTTTTTCCATTTTCTTAATTTTAACAATTTTTGCCGGTAAAATTCAACTTTAAATATAGATAGCTGATTCTGTAAATTATATACTCGTGTAAGACTATAATTAATGTAATATAATAGAAAGTTAAATATGAGTCATAATTGGGGTAGACAACGTGTCTGAAAATTCTATTACAAAAAAGATGTCTGCAGCTGCTTTCTTTAATGAGAACAGAGCTATTGCAGGCTTTGGAAATTCTATGAGAGCGGTCTTTACTAGCATAAGGGAACTAGTTGAAAATGGCTTGGATTCAGCTGAAAAGAGAGGTATTAATCCAGTTGTTAGTATTGATTTAAGAAAATTATCCAGTAGGGAAATTAATGAGCTATTGGATGTAACACAGTACAAAAAACTGGAAAAGCATTTAGATTTTCTTCAGCTTTCATGTAGAGATAATGGTGTTGGAGTTCCAGGTAATGAGATTGCAGACCTATTTGGGAGAGTTTTAACTGGAACCAAATATGGTGTGATTCAGACACGTGGAAGATTTGGACTAGGAGCAAAAATGTGTTTGCTCTATTCAATGTCTTCTGTAGATCTCCCCGCTAGGATTCGGAGTAGGTATTTCATGGACGACATCACTCATGAAATGCATTTGATGATTAACCTGGAAAAGAATGAACCAATAATTATGGAACAACATGAATATCTCCCAGGAGACCCTAATTATTTGGAAGAACCTGGATTGGAAATTTCAATCACCTTTACAGGAGCTTGGAGATTAGCAAAAAATAGTGTGAAGGAGTATTTCAGACAGCTAGCAATTATTACCCCTTACTCAAGCTTCAAAGTAAGATTACCTGGTGACAAAGAGGGAGAAACAGAGGATCTGGATTATGATAGTGTTGTTGATGATATGCCTCCCCCTCCTCAACCTGTTAAAATTCATCCCTGGGGGTGTGATATTACACAATTTAAAGCAGAATTAGCTGTGACTAGAAGTAAGAAATTGAAGGAATTTCTAGCTACACAATTTATGGGAGTGAATGAGGAAATAGCTGAACATTTCTTCCAGCTCCTAGAGATAGATCCAAACAAATCCCCAAAAGATATCACCTCACATGAGATTCGAAGAATTGTTCATGAAGGATTCGTGAAAGCATATCAAGAAGCTAAAGATGTAAAGAGAAAAAGAGATAGGGTTTTTCAATTTGATGCACCAAGAGGAACAGCTCTTTCTCCTCTAGGCGCAAACAGATTAAGGAGAGGTTTGGAAAAGGAATTACAACCAAAATTCGTAGAAGCTCTAACTCGAGCTCCAAAAGCTTACTCTGGACATCCATTTGTTATTGAAGCAGCATTAGGATATGGTGGAGGAGTTGGTGAAGCATCACAAGTAAAAGGTGCAACAGTAACAGATAATAAGATAATATATCGTTACGCTAATCGAATTCCACTTATTTTTGGGGCAGGGAACGATGTTATTACACATGTTGTCTCTTCAATAAGGTGGAATGACTATGGTCTTACTAGACAATCTGATCCATTAGCGATTGCTGTTTCATTAGTTAGTACAAAAATACCCTTCCCAGAAACTAGTAAGGAATATATTTCCATTGTTCCAGAGATTGAAGAAGAAATTAGATTAGCTCTAATGCAATTAGGAAGAAGATTAAAGACCTTTCTTAGTAGAGCTAAAAGAAAACGAAGAGAACATGCAAGATTATCTCGTTTTGTTAGATCAGCTCCTATAATTGTTGAGAATCTAACAAAAATATTGGAAGACGAAGATCTGAGTTATACTGATTTCAGGTTGGAATCAGATAGAATTGCAGCAGCACTTGCTCACGGAGCAACGAAAAAAGTCAAACTTTTCATGCCTTTAGGAAAACGACTTTTTGGAGCTAATGTGTGGTGTCCTTCGAGAATACAATATGCTTTGAAATCAAAAGACATTGAGTCTGTTGCAGATTTTCTTATTACTCCTTCAGAAGAACTTGTTACCCTTCTATCGCTCTCTGATGAGGATATTTATAAAATAAAATTGAGAACAATATCAGAATTAGATAGGGAAGGTATGAGTCCAGGATTTGATCCTAAAATCTTTGTGAGTAGAACCATAGAAAAAAGATTTGCTTCAGATAATGGAAAATCATTTGACTCCTTAAAGGACTCATTGTATAGACGATGGATTCAAAATAGCTATCATTACTTTGCTACAGATTACAGAAAACTTCAATCAGTTGCTGGGTTACCAGAGAAGCTTTTTGAAAATATGAGGGAAGATTTGCTACATCAGTTTTTACTCAACATGAATAAGAAAAATAGTGCTGCAATTTCCTCTGAAGGTAAGCAATTAATAGCATCCTTGACTAAAACAGCAGATCTAAAAATACAAACATTATTCCCATCGTTTAATTACTTAAAGGATAATTCTAAAGGCTTAATTGCCCAAGAAACAACTATCGAGGAGTTTATCTTTCAAACTAAACTACCTTTTACTATAAATTATCAAGCAGAAATTACTGCAATTTTAGTTAATTATATGAAAAATGTTTATTCCCAATTATGTGATAAATTCCCAGATTTTGCTAAAACAAATATCACTAAAATGACTCCTGATTGGACAGATGCATACACTAAAAACGCTTTCCACAGGAGAAAAATAAAAACAATCGAGGATTTTCTGAATGCTAATATTGATGATCTAATAGTAATCAAAGAACTTGAAAGAAAACTCTATGCATCTTTTATGGATATCCTTTCTTCTTCTCCAAAGTCTATTTCTTTATCAAAGTTACAATTTACAACAGATGAAGGTTTAAAACAAGAAGAATCAGAAGTTAAGAAGATTCTAACTACAAACAAGATTTCAACATTATTAGATTTAATTTATTTACCTGTGGATTCAATTTATAAAAAGAAATTTGCATCACTTCGAAGTTTCTTACTTAAGGAATCTAAATATAAACTCCTATCTCATATTAGGGAGACCAAACAGGATAAAGATCTCTCTCACATAAAAATCATATCTCTAGATATTGAAAGAGAATTGACTGCTCTTCAGATTTTTACAACCTCTTCTTTCTTGGCTTATCCTTCCCCACACTTACGTAAAGTTGGTTTACGTAAAAAAGATATAGAGTGGATTAAGAAGAAACTAGGAACACCTATACCCTCTTGGATTGATGAACCTGAGTTCTTTAAAATAGAAGGAATTGTTACTTTAGAAGAGCTGTTCTATAATCCTCCAGAAGCATATTCGTTATCTTCTGAAGACAAGAAAAGGTATATAGAAATCTCATCATTCCTCCGAACACCTCTGATTTTTGCTTTTCCCTCTCTTCGTAAGAATTCCAATTTGCTGTATGATGTGGGGATGAACTGCATTGGTCGTTTCATACTATGGAGTAACAGTGAATTAGCAGAAATTCTAAATTTATCGGAAATAAAAATAGAAGAATTCAAGAAGGCTATTTCAGCAGAGGAAATTAGTAAGAACAGAGCTACATTTGGAAAAGGGTCTATATTATTGAAGAAAATGTTTCCAAAATTCATTAGTTATTTTGATCAATTTGAACATAATTTACAGGATCTTTTCAGTGTCTACCCTACTGAAAAACCATCATTAACTCAAGATTTTTGGAAAAATTTTGAGAGTCTGAACAAACTTTCTAATCTTGAACTAATTGAGCTTACTCAGATATATTCTAGTAAGTTCAAAGAACATCCTGAATTGAAAGATACATTACTAAAGTTAAAATTACGAAATATTGTAACAATTAGACAGTTTTTAGATTTACTTCCTGAGATAATTGAGTCAGAACTTACTTCAACAAAAGAAAGAAAGTTAGCTTTGAATTTATACAATAAAATTAAAACAAGAGATATCGAAGAAGAGAGCGAATTTAATCAACAAATAGTTCTTATCAGCGAATATGATGAGTTTTTGCGAAGCCTAGCTCTTCCGATATCTAGAATTAGTGGTCTCACTTTGGATGATTATGATAAATTGAGAAATTATGGTATAATAGCCATCCATCAAATCTTTGATTATACTGTTGCAGAATTAGTATCCATTCTTGGAAAAGAAGAGGAAATTATCAATCAGTTGTTTGATAATTTTTCAATTCTAAAACAAGGAACCTTTTTCTTTGAGAAAAAAGGAAATAAATATGAGTCCTTAGTTTCATTTGAGTTTGAAGAGTCTGAAAGATTCTCCTCTCCCGAGATTGTTTCTTTAATTCTATCTGGATATGATACTGTAGACAAAATCTTCTATCTTGCAAATCCTCTCACATTCTCATCAGCTTTTGTCAATTGGAATGTGATAGAAAAGTTTAGGAAACTTCTACGATCTCCATTAACCTTAGTGACTTGGGAACAGGAGATTAAGAGAACTGTTAAAGATGAAGAAACGGAAGAAGACAAATATATAGATGATATACAAGTTTCTACTTTATCTACACAACAATTGAACACCCTTCGTAATCATGGAATAACCAAAATTATTGATTTATTAGTAAGTCAACCCTCAGATTTAGGTGATTATTTAGGTATTAAAATTGAAGAAGCTCAATCATTGCAAAGAAATGTACGAATAAGTGATACTGGAATAGATCTATCAGAGCTTGGAATTTTAGAACCTAGGATTGTAAGAGAATTAGATATACATAATATAGTCACAATTGAGG
The DNA here is from genome assembly GCA_023135215.1 of Candidatus Heimdallarchaeota archaeon. The sequence continues at coordinate 8,892 of JAGLTP010000716.1, read as the reverse complement.
ATCTTTATTTCTCAACTTCAAAGGATAAATGGACAATAGATTCTCTACCTTGGGATGTTATTGAATCTTTTAAAGCAATCCTGAACCTTCCACTTAATCATATATCAGATATGTTAGATCCAGAGATTATCGAAATACTAAGAAAAGCTAGCATATCCACTTTACTAGGTTTCATGTTATCTTCACCAGAAGCACTTATGGAAAAGACAGGAATTGCTAATGAAAGATTTGAAACTATAAAGAATGCTTTAGATTTATCAGATATCTTCGGTTACTTTTCATTACCAGTTTATTTCTTACCATCTATATCGTTTACCAATACTGAAATTCTTAGAGAAAATGGAATTAAAACTATAGCAGAATTCATTATGGCTCCTGCTCAAAAGATTAGTAAATTAATTAAAGCTCAACCAGATGAAATCAAGGAAAATATAACCTCTTTGACAACATCTAGCATTCAAGCTCTCTATGAAAATAAAGGTATTTTTGCCTTTGAAACACAACTGTTTGATAAACATGAACAAAGAGTACTAAGCAAAGATTCAATATTTCAATTTGAACGTTTTCAAACAATACAAGAGCTACATTATTCAACAGAGGAGCAATACTATTACTCTAATCCAGAAATATGGAAAAAAATCTCAGCAGTTCAAAAATATCTAACACTACCACTAAAAATATTCACAGAGATCTCAGAGTATTCAATGGAGATTCTTGAGCAAAATAACATTGATTATGTTTATCAACTGCTTTTCATCCCTGATGCAGATCTTACAGATCCAGTTCTGTTCCGTGTTGTATCCACATATTCTTCGAAAATTATCATAATGCAAGCTTTTCATTACTTTGCTAATCTCCCAGCCACTGTATATAACTCATCTTATTTCAAGAAAGTAGTTCAAGATATAGAGAATAAAACGTTATTTGATGTAATTACCGATAATAAGGTGATAAAAGACTTAATGGGGAAGGATCAACAATATCTAACAGAGAATTACAATTTAACTTTAATTAGATCAATTCTAGAGCTTCCTCTAAGAATCACTCCATTCTTTACTCGAATCAGAAAAGCAAGACGAGAAGAATATAAAAACGTAATAATTGGAGATGTTTTCGAAATTGATTTTGAAGAACATTCAGCTCTTCAACCATTTTACTCACGCTTATTGGAAAATGATTCGTTAGATAGATTAATCATGGAACTAGCTATACCAATTGCTTCCATGGGATTACCTCGAAAAATCGCTCTTAAATTAAGTAAATCCTCAGTTAATACATTAATCGATTTCTTTTCAATTCCTGTAAAACAAATTTCCGAAATAACTGGCAACTCTCAAAAAGAAATAAGAGAAATAAAAGAGGCATTAACCTATTCTGATATAGTTGCTTTCCGCTTATCTCAAGCTCATATAGTAAGACCTTCAAAGTTCTTATCAGAAAAGAAAATAGAGGAGCTAAAAGACATAGGTATTTCTGATATTGAATCACTCTTCTACTCTGCAAGCATTATGGGTATCTCAGAAGTTCTTTCGATTGAAGAATACAAGAAAGCAAAAGAGCTTCTTTCAGGGTCTATAAGATTTATTGGATTTCTTTCATATGATGAATTGAAACGACTGGAATTTCATGAGATAAATTCAGTAATTGATCTTGCATTAGTAAATAAGGATGAGTTGCAGCAGATTACTCAAAATCCAATTTATCAAGAGTTTCATGCATTAGATCTTATCTCTTTTGATGAACTTGCTGAAAGACGCATAAGTTCTGCAATTCCTCTTTCAGTATGTCCTTCTATAGAAGAGGATTATTTGGAGAAACTAAATGATATTGGAATAAACTCAATCCAGGACTTTATCTCTCGCATGGAAGAAATAAGAGAGTCGCGTCCTGCTTTAGTAAAACTGGACATCTTCCGAGAAGTTCAATTATATCGAGCCTCTGTTGCATTCATAGGCTTGGATAATAACCAAGTTCGTAAGCTGATTTATTCTGGAGTAGGGGATATCCTTTCATTCATAACAGAAGATATCTCTACAATTGCTCTTCTTCTAAAAATGAGTGAAAAGAAAGTCCAGCGATTTCTAGATCGTATAACACCTGAAAACCTAATGAAAGAGGTCAAAAGAAAGGGAATAAAACTAGAAGAATTCAGTGTTTTATCAAAAGGAAAGATCAATTCATTACTTAGAACTGGTAAGGAATATGTTCAAGATCTGTATAGCTTGAACTATCAAGCTTATCCCTCTATAAGTGTTTCAGGAGATTACATGAGAGATTTTCTCAATGCATGTCATATCTCTGTTTATAGAATTAAAGAGCTTTCATCAGAGGATAAACTAAGATTGATAGGAGAAGGGATTCTTAGACTTATAGATCTATTTAATAGCTCAGATAAAGATCTCAAAAGTGCATTCGAGGGTTCTGTTCCTAAAGAAGTAAATAAGATTAGGAAAGGTGCTTTTACTCTCTCTAAAGGTGCTCAATTAAAGCTAAATGAACCTATAATTCTGTTATTAAAATCCTTAGAATTTGATCCAACTAAAAAGGCTGCAGAGGATTTATTTGGTTTCATACCTGAGGCTTTAATGCAACTAACAGAATCAGACAAGATTGTAAAAACCTCAAGCATTGCGTTCATCGAACAGCTCGTCAGCTTCTTATGTTTGAATGTATTATCAATCCCTGGCATTAGTATTCCTACAAAATCAGTTTTGTGGAACAAAGGGATAAAACATGTTATAGAACTTCTCTCACTCAATTTAACTGAGTTAACCGGTGTCTCAAAAGAAACAACATCAGAAATAAGGATATTCCAGAGAGAGTTTGATTTAAGTAAGAAAATGTCTGAAACATTTTCACAGTTTATAGATCATTCTTTATCGTTCCCAAACAAGGCAGAAAGACAATTTATGAAATATGGATTATCAAGCGCTTTATTAATAACCGATTTCATTCCCCATCCAGTTTTTGAGCTAGATGATGTTGAGAAATCAATAATAAGAATCGCAACTTCAAATATGTTTAAACCAATCTCCTGGCTAACTTCTGACTTGTCATTAAGTGTTAAACAATTGATCTCTCTCACTCAACTAGGTGGGATAAATATAATCTCAGGTTTATTGCTCTTATCTCAAAATGAACAATATCAGAGTTTGTATTCAAAGATTACAGAATTTTTGAATAGCAATATTATACAATTCAGTCCACCAGATTGGGCAATTAAACTTGAAGATACAAAAATAATCACTGACCCATCTGTTCTAAAGAAACTAAAAGATGAAAAAATAATCTATTTAGATGAACTACTTTCACTCGATAGCAAAATTGTTGAAAATGAAAGCTTACTAGCTGATGTTTATTCCTTGATTCTCTCTCTGAAAAGCCTTCCCTTGTCTTCAGTTGAGAATCTTACTGCTAAACAAATTGATATGTTAAAGAGTCATGGAATAAAGAATCTTTACCAATTCCTATTAGTTCCTACACCTCTACTCTCAACAATTACAAAGATTCCAGAGGAGAAGATTACTCGAAACAAAACAACTCAAGATATAAAACTTCTAGAGCAAAGTGTTAAACAAACTGGAATGGATTTAAGCCTATTTCCTGAAATATCTCAAGATACAAGAAAAACTTTAGCTGATTACGGTTGTGTTTCGCTTGTTCAAGCTTCGAAATTGAATCTAGATTTATTACCCTTATCAAATGAAGAACGTAACAAAATAGTGAAACTTACTTCATATCTCTTAACACCAATTACTTTAATCGGAAAGTCTCTAAAATTAAAAGATACTGAGATTAAAGATTTGCTAAGTAACGGTATCATAACCTACACAAACTTATTGGAAATGCCCCCAAAGAACTGGTCTTCTAGCTTGCATAAACTACTCGACAACCAAAAAGAAGATCCAAATTATCTAGTTAAGCTTCTCAAAAATATAAAGAAACAAGGTATAGGGTTAGAGAAACTAACCTTAGCAGCTAAACTAACCACTCCACTCCTTCAAATAGGTGTTTCTACAATCGAGCACCTGTATTTCATTCCAATTGAATACATTGTGAAGAATACACGATTGAAATCAAGTGACATTAATGCTTTGAGAGATAAACTGTCATATAATATAAGTTACCTATCCACAATTACACAAGAATCCATCGATTTTTGTTATGAAAAAGGACTAACTACAATCATTGAACATCTTATTTTCATAAAGAAACTTCCTAAGAATATTCAAGATGAAATTCTGCATTCTCTCTCATTGATTAAAAGTATAAGAGAATCTGGGTTCGTAGAACCTCTCTCTGAGTTGGAAAATTTGCTACAACAGAAAGGATTTTCGTCATATAAAGCTCTTATAACCTCTCCATCTTTTAAGGAAGATGAAGAGATTTATGCTAAATTTGCTCCTTATCTTCTAGCAAATCTGAAATATCTTGAAGTTGATCCAAAAATCCTGGATAAATGGAAAAAAGCAGATTTCACAATTATAGCTGATTTATTCTTTATGTCCCCTAGTATAGTTGCATCAACAACAAAGACAAAAGTCTCTGATATACAAAATTTGATTGATAGTTTTAAAATCGATAATATTATCCAGAAGATTGATACAATAGCTGATAAGATTGCTGATGAATTCTTTTTCTTATCAACAGCAGATAGAAATTTCTTGAGATCGATTGGAATTTATTCTCTTGATGATCTTGCTGAAAATTCCATTTATGACTGGCTCGTTTCAGAGAAGAAAATACAACAAATACGAAAGAAAACAAAATCAGCTCTGGAAACTTCAATCCTATATTATCCAAGTATATCCGATAATACTCTTTCAGATATCAAAAGAGATTATTTTGAAATGGGAATAACAACAGTGCAGGAACTAATTTCCTCAAGTACTCAAGCTGAAAAGAATAAAATCATAGGATTCATGAAACTATTTTCTGCGAACAAAACAGCTGTTGAAAGCGAATATATATCAATATCACAATATCTTGAAAATGGCAACCCAGATGAATTATTCTCAAAAAAAGTTAGTGTCTCTAATGTAAACACAGTTGTCGATTTAGTCACTGTTTTAGAACAGAATAAGGATTCATTAAGTATATCAGGACATAAAATCAATCAATCATTCCAGAATCCTGTTTCTTCATTGTCTTTTCTTTCAAAATCTGATACTGAAAATCTAGCCTTGAAGGGAATATTCACCGTTGGGGAGCTTATTATCAAACCTAGCTCGTTTTGGACTAATTTGACTCCCGCTTCATTCAAAGAAAAGATAATTTCTTCACTATCAACATTATCATATAAGAAGATAGAAACAGATGTTAGCAAAAAGGTTCAACTAAGCAAAATCAAGATTTTTGATGCTGAAACAAAGAAGGAAACTCTTAAACATTATGCTACAATGGACGATTTGATCTACTCTTTGAAACAGGAAGATTATCCAATATCCAGAGCTTTAGGAAACAAAATACAAAGAAGATTGAATACTCCAATACAATTATTATTATTCCCCAATGTAACAATAAAAAGCTGGCAGAATTTACTCAAATCGATTAAAACAGTTGAAGATTTGTACTTATTAACAAACAAAGAGTTATCTTCAATTCTTTCCCTTAAACAAACTGAAGTTGAAAAACTACGTTATTCATTAGTTGAAGGCAACTTAGGTCATCATCCATTAATTAAAGAGAATAAGTTGTTCTCCAAAAAAGATATAGACATTCTGAAACAGAAGGACATCAAGACGTATGTAGACCTTTTCGAGGATAAAGTAAAACTTGAGAAAATTCCAAATTATATCCTAGATAAGATAAAAATCTTTAAGCAACTAAGTTTGAAAGATTTTGATCCAAATACTGAGTTTTCCTTATCAATATTGGATTTAGCATATTTGGCTCCTAGCATAGATAAAATGACCATGGAGAAAAAACAGCGAGATAGTATCAATACTGTAATTAATTTCATTTTTAGCAAAGGTTTACTCCTATCTCAAATACTCAATCTTGAACACAAAGATCAAAAATTAGAAATGTCAGATACAACTATTGAATATTTACTTCTACTTGAAAAACATAAATCTGAAATCTATGACAAAACAAAATCGCATCTACATTCAAAAATAAATAAGCGATTCAAGGCGTTGGTTCCTTATCTATCAAGATCACCTATTCTTTTAGCTCCATCTAGAAATAGTATCGATCAAGTAGCTAAACTCCCATATAGAAATATTAGAGAGTTATTACTCGAAGATAGTATCAAGATAAAGAAACAGATCTCAGAAAAAACATTCCTAAGAAATCTTAGAAATATATCAATTAATCTTTTAAATGATCTCCAAAAAGAACTGACGAATCTACCTTCTGAATTACTCAGTGGAAGTAACATATCACAATTAGAGACGAATACTATTTATTCAATTGAAGAAGCTATAACCTTTAATAAACAATCCAGAGCAAAGACAAGTTCTCTCTGGAAACTGACAGAAACTGTCTGCACAATGGTTGAAACAGAATTACTATCATTACCACCCGTTAGACAATCCAAGAATATCCAGAAACTTGTATTGGAATTGAAGCTTGTAAGCATCTATGATTTGCTACTTTACTGTAAATCAACAACACCTGAGAGCGATAGATTAAACTGTGTTAATCTTCTACCAAAACTATCATCTACAAAAGTAGAAAGAATGCTAGATGATGAACAGAAGAGATTGTCTAGTTTTATACGTGGTTCAGAATTAACACCTTTCCTCAGAAAACAGAAAATAAGATCATTCGGTACTCTGATCAAACATTTGGAGAGTAAAGAAATTACAGAGTACGAGCCAGAACTTGTTGAAATGGTAACTGCTCTAAGAGCTCCTATCAGTCTATTTGTTAATCAAGAACGATTAGTTTCAAAATTAGAAGTAGCAGGGATAATTCAGGTTATTGATTTTATTGTTGTTCCAGATGTAAGAAAAGTAGTAAAAATGTCTCTGACAGAACAGGAGCAAACAACTGTACAGAAATTACAAAGTTCCTTAAGTCTCTCTTCGATAAAAGATGCGTTGGCGAAAAAGAGTTATTCTGTAGGTAAGATGGGTTTATTCGATAAAAACATAAAAAAGTTATTAACAATATCCGGATATACAACCGTCGCACATCTGAATACCCCAGAAGAACTCATAGCTTCAACTTCAAAATTAAACAAGCTTCAAATTACTAGAATACATAAGCTTCTGGAAACTCCGATTTATTATCTTGCTGACATGATCAAAGTTAATGCTCAGAGTGTTTTTCTGTTGCATGGTAAAAATATTAATAATTTGTGGGATTTATTCGCAACTCCAGTCCAGCAGCTCTCAAAGATAGTTTCACTTCCTGTAAAGGATCTTCGATCACTTTATGCTTCTTTGAATCCTGAATTACTCAAGCAAGCTGAAAAGGATCAAGTCGAAATAAGAAAAACACTTCCACATACTACTGATGGTAATATAGCTCAATTGAAAAGCAGTGGTATAACCACTCTTCAAGCGCTTTTAATGCCAGATTCAGAGATGAAGAAATCAGCATCATTAAAGGATCCAAATGTTAAGAAGCTGATAGGAATACTTGAACGACCCATTGGAAATCTTGAGATAAAACCTGAGATAATTAACAAAATCAAGAAATTAGGAATTACCACCATCAAAGATTTTGTAGTTTATCCAGCAACACAACTAGATGAAAATACAGATCTCAGTTATATGGCTGTTAAGAGCCTAAAAAGCAGACTTCCACCTAAGAAAGTGAAAGCACCTAAGAAAACTAGTGTTTCAAAACCTACTACTAAAAAAGCTACACCTAAAAAGAATGGTTCAACTGTAGCAAAACCAAAAACTTCAGTAAAAACAAAGTCTACTGCTAATAAATCAGTTAAAGCTAGACAGACAACCTTGTTGGATATGACTAAAAGCAACAATAATTCAACAACGGTTAAGAAATCTTCAAACAGTCAAAAAAAGGAGAATAATTGAAAATGCCACCTGAATTTAATTTCATATTTAGAAACTCAACAATTATACCTGCATTAGAAAAACCGATTAGTTTTGATAAAGAAATTTTAGTTAGAGAAATGTATTCATGGGCTAGAGAAACCTTTGATCTCAAACGAGGTTCTTTTGTACTATTTCTCAGAAGTGCAAAGAAATGGTATAAATTAGAACCAACTCGAAAGTTATCAAGATACTCTCTGCAAAAGGAAGCAATGAGAGTCAGTATAAAAAACGCAGTTTCTCTGAAAAAGATACAAGAAGTTCGCAAAGAACTCGATCATAGAATAGATCATTTCATGCCTTTTGGTGTTACTCATGTAGATACTAAAACATCTGAAGAAACCAACAATTTACTTGTGGAATACTCTTTAGCTTTTCTTCAACAGGCAATGCTATCCCCATCCGAAGCTTCATTTTATATACCTTCTAGAGCTGGAACAAATGTAGGATTTGACGAGGAACAAGAACTCGTTCTAATAGGAAGGCAAATGATAGAAAGACAATTTCGTAACCTTGCATCGGTAAGCTCTGTAGAACAAATGACCATCATTATGAGACTTATTCACGATATTCTTGCTAGAGATATTCATAGTACCAAAAGAGATGTATTTTACATGGATGTTAATTCGTTTGAGAAGCAAACTGTCTCTGATTCATTATTAGAGGATTTGAGCGCAATGTTGCAAGTAACTAGGTCTTCACTCAACATAAGCGCATCCTCCAAAGGTATAGTTGTTGGGCGCATAGATTTTAAGGAAAAAGGTGATCCAATTAATTGTAGAGCAATTGGAGCAGGAAAAGCTATTTCACCGAATATAGATGATATTGAAGATTTAGATTCCGATGCAGAATTTGTATTAGTAATAGAAAAAGATGCCGT
>JAGLTP010000715.1 GCA_023135215.1 Candidatus Heimdallarchaeota archaeon | reverse complement strand
AATTATTGCACAAACGATTTCAAGAAGACTGCATTAATGATTTTTTTAAATATTTGCTTAAGCGAGAATTTTTACGACGTGTTTTAGTTAGAAAATGGAGCCAGGACGGGGATTTGAACCCCGGCGCCTCAAGGGCAATGCATTTCCAATGCATCTCCGTAACCGCTTGGATATCCTGGCAAGAAATGATTATAGAGGTGTAAATTTGCTTGTAATAAAAATTTTACCATGATGTGCCAATTATCATGCTTATTTCTCTCCGAAAACCTTTTCTTCTACTCTTATATTCTAAATCGGAAATAATGAAAATCTTCATACTTGTTGGATTGCAGCTCAGTGGGAAATCCTCGCATGGTCATAAGTTGAGAGAAGAAAAAGGGATCCCAATGATTGAAACAGGTCATGCTGTGTATCACGAAATCAATCATCGAGGGTTAGAAGTAAACCATACTAATACAACAAAAATTATTAAGGAACTTCTCTCCAAAGACCCTACTGCATTTGCTCAAGCTATTCTTGAATACGAGTATGAAAACTACAAAAATTCATCCATTCTTCTTTTTAATGGAATCAAATCACCAGCTGAAATAGATTATGCTAAAAAACACTTTGATGTAGATAACGTAAAGGTACTAGGGTTCCATGCTAGTCAACAAACAAGATTTAACAGAGTAAAGAATCCTGATAGATTCAAGGTTTCAGGAAAATATCATGAAAAAACTCAAGAAGATCAAGATTTAGCTAAATGGGATAATTTCATAAGTCGAGATATTAGAGAAATTGGTCTGGGGATAGGAAATGCACTTGCATTTGCTAATGAGATTGTTATAACTGAAGATAAAATATGGCCATATCACTCATTCAATAATTCATACAGATATTTCAAAAGCTGTGTTCTCTTGTAACAGAGGTAGTTTTCCAGTAAGAAAATAGATTGGAAAGGAAAATTGTTGAAGGCAATAATGCTTATAAATAGAAGCACTCCTATTGGATTAAACCGACCGGTGAAACCTATGGCTTCGAAGTTTTTGATGCTTTTCAAACCATTTCAACGTTTTACGTTAGAAATAAAAAAACCCGCTAGAAAGCCTTCTTTCAAAAGAAAGCTAGCTTGGACTTTCGGAATCCTGGCTCTCTATTTAGCAATGCTGAATATACCCATTGTCGGTGTACCAAAAGAAGCAGGACAAGGTACTGATCCTTTCTTTGCAATGAGAGCAATATTAGCTTCCCAAAGAGGAAGTTTAGCAGAACTCGGTATTGGTCCGATAGTTACTGCAGGGTTGATTATGCAATTATTAGTGGGGTCGCAGATAATCAAAGTTGATTTCACTAGCTCTGAGGAGAGAGCTTTGTACACCGGATCACAAAAAATACTTGCTATATTGATGACTCTGTTCGAAGCTTTAGCCTATATTCTTGGCGGTGCTTATGGTGAAGGGCTATCTTTTGAAGCACAAATACTTATCTTAGCACAACTAATTGTAGCAGGATTCATAATCTTGCTTATGGATGAAGTTATTCAGAAAGGATATGGATTAGGAAGTGGAATAAGTCTCTTTATCGCTGCAAGTGTTTCTTTCAATATCTTTGATGGGATGTTTAGTTTGAATCAAGAAGCATCTGGAGGATTTATGTGGTACAGAGGATGTATTTTAGCATTCTTTCAAGGAATAGGTAGAGGTGATGTATTGACTCCATTCAGTAGACCTGGAAGAACTCCAGATCTTGTTGGTTTGTTAGCTACAATTGTAGTATTCGCAATGGTAATTTATGTTGATTCTGTAAAGATTGAAATTCCTGTTCAACATAGCCAATATAAAATGCCAGCTCGCTATCCAATTAAGTTCCTATATACTTCCAACATCCCTGTAATACTTGTTAGTGCTCTATTTGCTAATGTTTACTTCATATCAAATCTGATGCACAACAAATGGTCAGATGAGAGTACGGGTATCAAATTCTTCTTAGTGAACTTCATGGGGAGATGGGAAGAAATACCGGATACGAGTCAACTGCAGCCAGTCTCAGGATTGGCTGCTTTAACGACGGCACCGTATGGACCGGAACAGGTGGGAGTCCATCCTGGAAATGCCATTGCATATATGTTCTTAATGATAATACTCTGTGGAGTTTTCTCACGGATTTGGATAGATACGGCAGGTATGAGTTCAAAGAATGTTGCAAAGCAATTATTGGATGCAAACATGCAAATCCCAGGATTTAGACGCAATCCAAAAATAGTTGAAAGATATCTCGAAAGATATATTCCTACCGCTGCATGGGTAGGAGGATTCTTTATTGGAATCCTAGCTGCAGTAGCAGATTTTCTAGGTGCATTAGGTACGGGTACAGGAATTCTACTGACAACGGGTATCCTAAGACAATATTATGAGATATTCGCGAGTGAACAAATAAGTGAGACAGTTCCAGCACTTGCTGGATTACTTGGCTTAAAATAGTCACTCACACTTTTCTTTTATTTTCTTTTAAAAAACTTCATAATTGAAGTTCGATAACCTTATGTGATTGAATACTCTTTATTGATGCTACTGCAATCTTTAAAGCTTTTAGACCATCAATTGATGTAACGTGGGGTTCTTTTTTCTCTAAACAAGCATTAATAAAACTCAGCATCTCAGCTTTCAATGGTTCTTGCCACTGAATCTTTTGTTGTTTTGCCCATTCTTGATCTTCAATTACATAATCTTGAGTTATGTAATCAGCCTCAACTATTCCTTTCTCACATGTTAGCATAAGTTTTCGTAGTTTATGTGGAGTAAGATAATTCGATTCGATAAATCCAGTGATTCCTTCTCCAAAATCTAGTAATATTTCCGCATAATCGAAATATGCGTGCCTTAATTTTCCACCTCTAGCATAAACGGAGATAGGATCTTTTCCTAATAAATGTCTAAATACATCAATATCATGAATACTCACATCCCTAATGACATCAACATCTTTCAATCTATCAGGCCAATATGGACCTAAACGTCTAGCACTAATAAGTACTAAATCCCCGAGTTCAGCTTTTTCAATCAATGTTTTTGATCTCTTAACTATTGGATTGAATCTTTCAATGAATCCTACAGAAACAACAACATCTGAATCTTTTTCTTTTTCTATGATTTTCTCAGATTCCTCTATCGAGCTTGTCATTGGTTTCTCAATCAAAATATGTTTTCCATGTTCAATAGCTTTTAGAGATATTTCACAATGAGTTGATGTTGGAGATGCAACTGTTATAGCATCTACTTCTTCTGAATTAAAAATTTCTTCTAAATTGGGAAATGATTTAACATTAAATTGCTTCGCAAGAATCTTAGCTTTATTCTGGTCAAGATCATAAACGCCTATTAAATTTGATTCCTGCAGTTCATTGAACACTCGAGCATGATTCTTTCCCCAACTCCCTACACCCACAACAACAACATTAAGTTCTGCCATTTCATTCACTCTCTTCGAAATAATTCACTCATTTTGAGTAAAGAAAAGTAAATATTTAAAATTTCTCATAAGCTACATTGCTAGTTCAGAAAAGAAAATTGAAATATATAAACACAACAGCTTTATTATATTGAAGAAAAAGAGCTCAGGCAAAAAATACAATTTGATGGAAGAATATAGGAAAATTACTCCTAAGTATGTCGAAGTAAAAAATAAGCCATGGAGAGATTTCCAACACTATCTCATAAATATTGGAAAACAATTTTCCCTGCCCCATGATGGGGTTCTAGTAGATATTGGTACAGGAAATGGAAGAAACTTGGCACTTTTTAAGAATCAAGAATGGCACTTCTTAGCTTCAGATTTATCATTGGACCTACTGAAAAATTTAGTCGAACTTCCCATTCAAAAACTTCACATTCTAAACAACGATATGAGAAGAATCCCAATAAGAAGAAATGCTGCAGATATAATTTTGTGTATTGCAACTGCTCATCACTTAGAGAATAAAGAAGAGATAATCGAAGCTTTGAGGAATATTTCAACCATTCTAAAGCCCAAAGGATATATTATCCTATCATTTTGGAGACGATGGAAACCCGATACTCGGAAAAAAATGATATTTGATATGATTGCTTTCCCAATAAAAAAAATCTTCATTAATAAATGGAGGCACGGGGATATTTTTCTTCCCTGGTTTAACAAAGATAAACAAGTAGTGGCAAGAAGATATTATCATTTATTTACAAAGAGAGAACTCTTAAGGATTCTTGAAGTATGTAATTTGAAAATATGTAACTTTACTCCAACAGGAGGAAAAAGTGGAAGAGATAACTTCTTTGTACTTTTACAGAAAAATAAATAGAAAATCAAACATATTTCCCTATATTTAAACTCCAGTTACAAAAGCTTTTAAAATAAACTTCTTTCTTGGTGTAAGTAAGCATATGCATAGAAAGTGGTTTAATAATGGCCTTCTGGGACAATTGGCTTAATAGTATTGCACAATGGATTGCAGGTAATGGTTGGAATGATCGACCTGAATCAGCATTAGTTATTACACTTGTAGCTATAATGATTTCAATATTTTCGACCTTGGTTACAAGACTTTTAACCAATGTAGATGAATTAAAAGAAAGCATGCAGAAAGTAAATGATTGGAACCAACGAAGAAAGAGAGCTATGCAAACAGCGGATAAAAAATTATGGTTAAGCGTTAAGCGAGATGAAGAGAGAATTAAGAAAATGCAATCTTCTATGATGTTTAAACGAATGAAACCTATGCTCTTTACAACCATTCCATTTTTATTATTATTTGCTATTCTTCGTAGGGCATATACGGGTCATTATTATGCTTGGCTTCCCTTTAACTTAGGTCAATTTCCATGGATAGGAACAGGTTGGACTGAACCATATCAAGATCCTGCAACCGGGGTTTGGTATGCAAAAGTTCCTTTTACATTGTGGTATTTCATCACAGCATTTGCTTTTGGATCTTTAATATCTAGACTGTTTGGTGTTACTCCTTCTGGTGCAACACAAACTAAGAAAAAACCAAAACAAGAACAGAAGAGAATTTCAACTTCAGTTACTAAAGAGAAACTCGCAAGAACCAAACAAGCAACCACAAAAGATACAGCAGAAAAATGAGGAAATAGAAATGGTTAGACCTTCATTACGTGTAGCAAAAACTCGAAAAGTAAGAACCCCTTCTCATACTAAAATAAGAAGAATTAACAAGAAAACAAAGAAGCCACACTGTTCACAATGTGGAGCAGTTCTACATGGCGTTGTTTTTGGACATCAGAGCAAAGTAAGAAAAACATCAAAATCAGAGCGTTTACCATCAAGAGTTCATGCAGGATATATGTGTTCTCGTTGTTTAAAAAGTGGAATTAAGGCAAAAGCTCGAGCAACTTCATAGAGGAGGTGGCTACCTTGCCAATTATCGCAGTTTCAGGTCCACATGGTTCCGGAAAAAGCACTGCAGCTAAAAAAATTGCAGAACAGCTTAAGTATAAATATGTCTCTGCAGGCGAGTTATTTAGAAATATGGCAAGAGAAGAAGGGAAAAACATCGGGGAATTCAGTAAGATTGCAGAAAAAAGGGAGGAGATTGATAGATTTATTGATGATCGAACCTTGGATATTGCAAAGGCAGAAGACAATATTGTTATCGATGCTCAATTGGGTGGTTGGGTTCTAAAAGATATGGCGGATTTACTCGTCTATATTACAGCGCCATTAGATATTAGAATTCAACGTATTGCTCAAAGAGAGAAGGGGTTAATTGATACTATAAAAACAGAAACTTTAACTAGGGAAAAATCTGAAAAAGAACGATATCAAAAACTGTATAATATAGATATTTCAGATTTATCTATCTATGATGTAATAGTCAATTCGAATAAATTCAATGCATCTGATTGCGTTCAGATTATTATGACAGCAGTAAAAAAAATAATAAAAGGTGAAATTAAATGACAGCAATTCAAGTAGGAAGAATTATTGTAAAAACAAATGGAAGAGAGGCAGGAA
>JAGLTP010000714.1 GCA_023135215.1 Candidatus Heimdallarchaeota archaeon | reverse complement strand
TTAGAACATGTTAAACAGAAAAGAGATGGACATGTTTGGAAAGAAAATGAAATAAGAGCAATTGTTAACGATATCTGTTCAAATCATTATTCAGATTTAGAAATCTCTATGTTCACACTTGCACAATATTATACAGGTTTAAACATGGACGAAATTCAATTTTTAACAACTTCCATGGCTGAATTCGGAATTACATTAGATTTTGATGAACCAGTTTATGACAAACATAGTATAGGTGGAATACCAGGAAACAAAGTAAGTCTAGTAATAGTCCCAACTGTGGCTGCTGCTGGTTTATTAATTCCAAAAACAAGTTCAAGAGCAATTACAAGTCCTTCTGGTACAGCTGATACAATGGAGGTTTTATGTGATGTTAATTTTTCAGCTGATGAAATCTTGGAAATTGCTCCAAAAACTAGAGGAATGTTAGTTTGGGGTGGAACTTTGGATCTTTCACCTCTGGACGAAATTGTAATACACAAAATAGAACAACCATTGGGAATAGATCCTCATAGTCAGATGCTTGCTAGTATTTTTAGTAAAAAAGTATCGACAGGTGTCGACTACTTAGTACTAGATATTCCAACTGGTGAAGGAACTAAAATGCCCACAAAGGATGATGCCATAAGTTATGCACATGAAGCAACTGAGCTTGGAAGAAGACTTGGTATCCAAATTGAAGCTGCATTGAGTTATGGAGAACAACCTCTTGGTAAGGCTATAGGCCCTGCTCTTGAAGCAAGAGAAGCTTTGGAAGTTATCGCAGGTAAAGGACCTACTAGTGTATTTGAAAAGAGTGCGGAATTATCTGGAATACTTTTCGAAATGGCTGGTTTATCACAACCAGGACAAGGGGCTTCATTAGCAGCTGATTATATCAATAAGGGAAAAACAAAAGAGAAAATGGAAGAAATAATCGGTGTGCAAGGAGGAGATGCAAATGTTACAGCTGCTGATATTGCTGTTGGGGAATATACTGCATCAATAAACGCTCCTAAAGATGGATATATCATTAAGCTTTCAAATTCTGCAATCAAGAAAATAGCAAAAGCTGCAGGAACTCCAAAACACAAAGAAGCAGGAGTATATTTGCATAAAAAGATTGGTGATTTCTGTAGAGAAGGAGAAGAACTAATGACTGTTTATTCTAACAGTGAAGGTAGGTTAACTGAAGCTTTAAACCTCTGTGCTAATCTTAATCCCTATATCTTGGAAGGTATGATAATTAAAAGAATAACCTCTGGACCTATATAATTCCATTCTACCCTTCATTTTTCTCTTCTATTTCTTTTCTTAGAATCATCTTGTTCATGTATAATGATTGATCAAAATACATTATTTCAAAACCTACTTTTTCCCAAAAAGGTTTAACAAAAGGTGAACAGCACAATTGAACAGTATCTTCCTCAATTACATCTCTAATAAGTAATTGGGC
>JAGLTP010000713.1 GCA_023135215.1 Candidatus Heimdallarchaeota archaeon | reverse complement strand
TCCAAAGGTGGATTCAAGAAATTCGGTCCTCTAACTAAAGAATACTTCAATACAGTATTTTCAAGTGGAAAACAATATTTTGTACACGCAGTTGATGGACTTTCTTTCAAAATTCATAGAGGTGAAACCTTTGGTTTAGTAGGGGAAAGTGGATGCGGAAAATCGACAACAGGTTTACTTCTACTCAACCTCTTAGATACAACTGCAGGACAGATTTACTTTAAAGCACCAGATTCAATTCTTCTTACTCGAAAACAAATAAGAGATTTACGGATAAAAGAAGAAAAGAATATACTCAAACTAACAAGAAGACAAAGAAGACTTTTACGAGGAAATGAAAATCAAGAAACTCTAGTTCTCAATGAAGAGCAAATAAGGAACATTATAGCAACAGATGATCTCAAACTTCAAGACACTTCTTCCAGTGGGCAACAGAGATTGACTTGGATTACAAGTTTTGGGAATTTACTCTTTTTGAAACCTAATAGAATAACACTCACAGAAGAGCAGTTGCTTTCTTTAGGAACAGTAAGAAGAGTGGACATAAGTTCTTTCACTGATCGGGAATTGAAAAACCTACGAAAAGACATACAGATAATTTTTCAAAATCCTTACGAATCGCTTAGTCCAAGATTTAGTATATTGGATATTATTGCAGAACCGATTAGGCTTTTGAATATCATGCATGATGAAGCAGAAATCGAAAACATGGTAAAACAAGATTTAGAGGAAGTAGGATTAATTCCAGCAGAAGATTTTATTGACAGATTTCCACATGAGCTCAGCGGAGGACAAAGACAGCGTGTAGGTGTTGCGAGATCCTTCATTGTAAATCCTACATTTGTTGTAGCAGATGAGCCAGTATCAATGCTTGATGTATCAATTAGAGTTGGTGTTTTGAAAATTATGAGAGAGTTAACAAAACAGCGAGGTACTGCTTTTCTATTTATTACTCATGATCTTGCTTTAGCAAGAGTCATGTGTGATCGTATAGCAGTTATGTATCTGGGTCGAATTGTTGAACAAGGACCAACCGAAGATGTCATTCATGACTCTTACCACCCATATACTAGAGCATTAATTGCTGCTGTTCCAAAACCTGATCCTGATGCAAGACGTACAGAAGATATTCCAATCATAGGTGAAGTACCAAGTGGTATCGATATTGGAACAGGATGCCGATTTAGTCCTAGATGCCCATATGCTATAGATAAATGTGAGGAAATAGATCCCCAACTAGAAGAAGCTCATGAAGGTCATCTTGTAGCTTGCATTAGGTTTAGAGAATTAGATAGATTGGAGTAATCTCCAATTTTATTTTCCTCTCAGGAGGAAAAATAATGATGAAAAATAAAATCGAAACTATTGAAAACCTCATAAAAGAGGGAGAGTATAAGAGTGCTTTAGCTGAGATTTTAAAAAACAGCAAAAAAACCAACATATCTGGAGATGAAAAACTCACTCTTTTATATCTTAATAGTATTGTTCTAGATAATTTAGGTGAGTATTCAAACTCGATCATACTTGCACATAAAATGCATGAAATCGCAAAGAAAGAGAACAATAAATTACGAGAAATTGATGCGCTTATAGCTGAAGTATTTGCAAATTACAGATTAAACAGAATAGAAGATGCTTTAAGAATTGTCAGTGTTGTTGAAGAACTTATAGAAGAATGTGATATTGAGGGTATAAATGAAAGAAAATCCCAATTACTTGTAAATAAGGTCTATATTTACACAGATAAAGGGGATGCAAATCAAGCATATATCTATGCTCAAGATAATTATTATCTTTGTAGAGAAATAAAAGAAACATCTCACTCAGCGAGATCTTATCATGCTTTAGGTTGGGCATTCATGCACATGGGGGATAGGGACAAAGCAATAAAAAATTATGAAAAAAGTCTAGAAATAAGAGAAAAAATAGGTAATCAACACAGTATTGCACATACCCTATTTAGTTTAGGTTTTACATGGTTAACAAAGGGAAAACTCGATACTGCAGAAGAGTATTTTACAAGATGTTTAAAAATCCGAGAAAGGATAGGAAATCAGCAGGATATTGTCTGGACTGTCCTTGATCTAGGTGATGTTTTTTATGGAAAAGGAGAAAATACACAAGCACAAATACACTATGAAAATGCTCTTCTAATCTCTCAAGAAATAGACTACAAGTTCGGGATAGTTTTTTCTCTGATGCAATTAACAAGGATTTTTGAAGAACTCGATAATCCAAAGTTAGTAATCGACACTTTAGAAAAAGCTCTCAACTATGCAGAGAGAATCGAAATTGTTGACCCAGAAGCATTTGTTCTCTTTTCCCTAATTGATTTTATAACTAAAAGAAATTTGAAATCGAAATTAACTAAAGTTTATTTAGATAGATTAGAAGAAATTAATCGTTCATCAAGAACGAAAATTTTTGATCAAGCCTATCGATTAGCTAAAGCATTGATATATAAAACAAGTGAAAGTTCCCGAAGCCGAAAAAAGGCAAAAATAGTTCTTCACCAAATCATAGATGAAGAAATAATAAATTTCAATTATACAAAAATAGCTATGTTAAATTATGGAGAGATTTTAGCAGAGGATCTGAAGAGATATCTAGGTGAGGATTTCCTTACAGATCAGTTTACAGAATTAACAAATATTCTTTCACCAAAGCAATTTCATTCTGTTTATTCTACAGTGGCTGAAAATTTTCTTGACCAAAGCAAATCCGCTTTAGAAGAAATAGATTTTGCAAAAGCAAGAGAATTAATAAGAAGAGCTGAGCACCTCTGTGATTTTCTAGAATTGTATAACAAAGGACCGACTCCATTTAGGATAATCTATGCACTTTTTGTAAAAGAAAGAAATTTGAATGAACTTAGTAAAATACTTCATATCACAAAAGGAGCACTAAGTAGTCAGATAAAGCTTCTTATTAATTTAGATTTTGTAAAAGTTTCAAGAGAAGAGCAAGTTCGTTCAGCTACAATGCTCAAGAAATATTACATGTTAAGTTCAAAGGGTCTCGAACTCATTCAACCATTTAAACTTAATATAGCAAATTATCTAAAGCAGAAAAAAATCCCTTCTGAAGATCAATTAGAATCCTTGATGATTCCTCGGTTAATAATGAAAATGATAAGAGATTCAACATTCTTTGTTGATAAATATCAGGATTTCATTGAAGAAAATATAATCCTAAAACCCTTAGAAGGATTTGAAGATAAAAAAACTATTTCTGAAGATGTTAAAGAAATTGAAGGATTGCTTAGTGAAATTGATGATATAGAAGTCAATCACTTTTTCCTTACAAATGGACAATATAAAACTTACATGAAACTATGGGACGAATTCGTTGAAAAAGTACAAAAAGAAGTGATTAGTTGCAAAATTGAAACCTCAGATTTTCAAAGTACAGAAAAACCTAAACTTGTTTCACATATGACCTTACCGATTAAAGAACTAATGATTCTTGAAAGATTATTAGAATCAAAACGAAAGGAGAAAGTGGAATAAAAAACAAGGTCTATTCCGTTCGTTTCTATTTATATCTATATTTTCTGTCTCTTCTTAGTTTAATTTTCTTTCTGAGGAATATTGCTATTTCTGTCAAGATGAAAAATCCAAACGAGTAAATAACGAATACAGATACAACTATTCTTTCAGACAGGGCAAATGCTCTATCGTATCGCAAGTGAACATAGACCAAACCTTCTCCTAATTCATAAAATGGTTTCAGTAAAGAATATGAACGACTATCCTTATGCACACCTTGATTTACAATGCCATATTGGTTCATAATGAAAGAAGTATTATGAGCTCTCAATTCATTCATAACAGCTTCTTTAGAGAAATTTTCAACGTTTAATGTAGTCCAAGAATGTACTCTTCCTCCTTCATCAGGATCTGGTGAATGGAAATCAGTTCCTGTAATAACACCTATTGATTCATTATGTTTTAGATAAAACTCATAGGATACTGCATCATAGTACAGCTCATTAACAACTTCCAAAAAATCCACTCCCCAATCCAATAGCTCTCCTCTGGAAGGCATTTTCTCGTCAGCGATATTTTTTGTGAATGGTAAATGATTTGCTGTAACGGTCCCATTTTGTCTGTGAACCTCACTTATAGCTTCTTGTATTTCTACATCTGTAGGAGCATAGGGGATGTCTAGATTCCATTCTGATATACCTATAAAATTGAGATGAATTCTAGAAGTTGTCCACTCCATCCCTTGTAACACAATTATTTCATCTTGATATTCTTCAGCAAGTTGTTTAATCTCTTCTGAATTTTCCAATGTGTTGTGATCTGTTATTGCTACAGCAGTAAATCCAAGCGCTACATGCCATTCTATGTTTTGTCTTACGGTTACTCTTCCATCACTGTAATCAGTATGAGAATGCTGATCCAAAAGAACATTGTAAGTCTTGTTAGTTACTGGAACATAAGGGACACTATCATCCCAACTATCATCATAATATGTAAATTCCCCAGGACCAAATTTGAAGATTAACACACTGAAAGCCATAATCAATCCTGCGATTATTAGGTAAATTAGCAAATGTATAGCAAATTTAGTTAAATACCGCAAGAAAGCCATAATCTAAAATATCTTGAATATTTATATGCATTAAGATTCATCAATTATTCTCATAGATAGAAATTCAAGGAAGATGATTAAAACATCTCGATGTTCTCTTGATGCTTCTCAGCTAAATCTTCAAGAAAGGAAGATACTTCAGCGATAAAACTGACTTTTTCAGCAGCAATCAAGTAGAAATCTCTTATTACTGTTTCAATCTTTTTCATAGTTTGTACAATATTTTCTTCAGAGTAAATTTTTTGTTCAAGTTTTTCTAAAGAATATTCATTGCTGTTGAAATCTTTTATAGGTTCAAGAATCATTTCTGTTGTATTTTCATGACGTACACGTTTCAATCGCTTCAATATTTTTTCATGCTTCTTAATTACATCTTGAAAAATTTCACAGGTTGTTGGTTCATTACTATTACTTATTACTCCCTTGGAAAATGTGATTAAAGTATTTTCCAGTTTTAAAGCATACTTCAGAATAGATCCTAAAGTTCCTAGTTCCATATTACCATCTCATAATCTTTCAGAACCATCTTGTAATCACTACTTTTTCTTCTGTAAAGAAATCTACAGCGTTCTTACCTTGTCCATGTAAATCTCCTTTAAAGCTGTCTTTCATGCCCGAGAATGGAAATGTTGCAATGGGAGCTGCAACACCTATGTTTATACCTATGTTACCAGCTTTTACTCTATATTGATATTCTCTTGCAGTTTTTCCATCAGATGTGAAAATAGAAGATGCATTTCCGTATGGATTTTTATCGATTATTTCGATCGCTTCATCAAGGTTTTCAACCTGGATTATTGGAATCACTGGACCAAAAATCTCATCTTTTGCTATTGTCATATCTGGAGTGACTTTATCGAAAATAGTGGGTCCAATAAAGTAACCATTAGAAAGCTTATCTTCAACTTCAACATTTCTCCCATCGAGTATTAGATCAGCTCCTTCATCAACACCTTTCTCAATGAACTTTAGAACATTTTTCATACCAGCCTCTGAAGCGAGTGGTCCCATTTG
>JAGLTP010000712.1 GCA_023135215.1 Candidatus Heimdallarchaeota archaeon | reverse complement strand
GAACTTGTAGATCGACATGGAAATGTTCACAAATATAAAGCCAAACTTGTTCCAGGAGTTTTTATTGCAGTTTTTGGAGGTTTTGCTGGTGGAATGCTTGGATTAGGAGGTGGTGTAGTATTTATGCCAATCCTAACTATGGCTTTAGGTATTCCTGCCGCAATAGCAGCTGCTACTTCTACTCTAACAATCCTTGTTGCAAATCCTTTCGCTATTGGGACTAGAATTGTAGCAGGTGGATGGGGTGTTGTGAGATGGGATATTGTTATAATCTGGGCATTAGGAACAGTCATTGCAGCCAACATAGTTCCAAGATATATTCATAAGATAAAATCTGAATGGATTCTAACTGGATTTTGGTTATTAGCAGTAGCAGCAGCAGTGAGACTCTTAATTAAAGTTCTAACACCTATAGCAATCTAATTCACTTAACAGAGACTCTTATCCAATATCCTTTTTGCAATTCATCTGGAATTGGTATAGGTTGCCCTCTCTCATCATATACTAGAGTAATAGTACAATTGAAATTGTTTTCAACAAGTGATCTGCTTATTTTGGTCTTGATTTCTATAAGGAAAAAAGATAGAGATCCACTGGAATATATTTCAGGAGATACGAAAGACAAATTGTCCAAATTGTTCTCAATAATATTCAGTATTTTCTTACTAGAATTGCCATCTCCATAAGGAAAAATGAATTCATCAAATTTTCGCTTGATATTTACATCACTCAAGGTTTGCTTAACGGAGTTTATAATTTCAATTTTATTAATTCTTACTAATTTGTTTATCTCTTGTTCCACTGTTTCCGGTCTTTCTGTGTTTGGTCGTAGAGTTATGCAGGGAATTTTCAAATAAGCTGCTTCTTCCTGTAATCCTCCTGAATCGGTGAGAATTAACTTACATTTTTCGCTTCTCATTAAGCTTAATATTGATAAGTAATCTATTGAGGAAGATATCGTCATATTTTCAATATTCTTAAACTGCGACATGAGATTAAATTCTTCTAGTTTCTTTGCAGTTCTGGGGTGTAAAAGAAAAATAATTGATGCATCCTTAATTTCCTCTAAAGAATCTACTATTTCTTTGAGGTTTGTTTCATTTTCAACATTACTAACTCTATGAATTGTGCAAATGATAAAATCCCTTTGGATTTTCTTTAACAATTCATCAGCAACTTTTGGTAATTCTTGTTCGATATTTTCCCCAAAAATTCGTAGAGAATCAACAATAGTATTTCCTACAAAATGTATTCTATCAGTATCGATTCCTTCGTAGAGCAAATTAACAACAGCTCTTTGTGATGGAGCAAAAAGAATTGATGATACACTATCTACCATCCTTCTGTTTATTTCCTCAGGCATTGTATTATCATAAGATCTTAATCCTGATTCAATATGCCCGAAAGATATCTGATTGTTGATACTAGCTAAACAAGCAGCTAAAACACTCATGGTATCTCCTACGGCTAAAACTAGATTTGGAGAAATCTCAAGGAGTAATTTACCTAATTTTTTAATCATGTCTCCTAATTGCTCATTTGCTTGCTTAGCTTGAACACCTAAATTGAAATCCGGTTTTCTAAGTTTAAGCACTTCAAAAAACTGATCTGACATTTCTTTGTCATAATGTTGTCCTGTGTGAATTATAGTAAAGGGAATATTCCTTTTTTCTGCTTCAAGAATTACAGGTGCCATCTTAATAATTTCGGGTCTAGTTCCTACAATGAACACAAGAGAATACATTACTATTTCAGTTATTCAAGCATTAATATAAAGTTACTGAAATTTAGTACCTAGGCCATTAAATAGAAGTTCTTCTCCAACTTATTGATGATCTCTTTTGTTTGCTCCTCTGTGGGCATCTGGTTAGCTTGAAAATCGTGTAATAAAGCATCAATTTCTTTTATAATATTATTTGCTGTTTTTTCAAGTAATCGACTGGATATCTTAGTTTGAATAATTATGAAAATCTTTTCACTTGCGTAAAACGAGAATGTTGAAGATGTTGTTCTCATCTCTTTGAACTGTTCATCACTAGATGTTGCTACATAGTTATGTATGAAATGAAACAGACCAGCTAAATACCCAGCAGCTGCTATTATTTTTTCTTCAAAAGAAATTCTTTTACTTCTAATGGGAGAGTACCCTAATAGAGGATTACCTTCTTTATCAACAATTAAGATAGTTTCTATTCCATGAGACATAGATTGACTTTGATACAACGCTACTGTTAGAACAACTACAAATGAATAGATAACATCAATTAATTCAAAATATTCAAGATTGTTTTCTACCAGTCTACGTCTGATTAGAACTAGAAAAGCTAGACCTATTATCATCAGAATAAATACCAAGGTAACATCTCTTTTAACTTTCAACCTTGTCTTCTTTGATATTTTTGCTAATTTCATATACCTTCTGTAAACATTGATCAGAAGAAAGGCACTAATTAGGATACAAAAAGCAAAAATGAAACCATAAATGTCTGTATATATTTTGTTGTAGATTGAAATTGTTAGAGTCTTGAATTCTGTAACGGTGGGATTTAGAGGAATAATTATGAAGTACAAGACAAAAATTCCCAAGCTAAGAGCAACAATTCTACTTGCCCTTGGAGTTGTAATCATTGATTGTTCAAGACTTGCAGCAAAAAGGGAGATCCAAGCAAAAGACTGAAAAATCAGTAAAACTCGGTAAAGGAGAATAGTCTCATACATACCTTCTAAAGCATCAACAATAGAGAAAATTCCGTAGGAGATTAAGAATAGTGACCATGATAGATAAAAGGGATTCTGTCTTCTCCTTCCCCAGTAAACTGTTATGAAACCACCGCAAATTAAAGCAATAGCGGCAATGTACTTGATAGAGATATACATTCAAACCCCTTTGAACCTTTCCACTAATAATATCTAGTGCGTTCCCCTCTTTAAAAAATTTGCTAGTTGCAGAGATAATACAAAAGAATTATTCTTTCTTTTTTTTCGCTTTAGATTCTTTATATGAATCTGGTTCCCAATCTTTACCTATTTTTTTTGTTTTTCTAATGTAGAAGAAGAGATATACGGTAGCAGATACTCCTATAAACACAGCTAAAATCCAGAAAGAAGCTTTAGATTTGGGTGGTTCTTTATTTACATTTAATCTAATATCACTTACATCAAAAATCCAATTTTCTCCATCTGAAACTGCAACTTTCAAATAATATGATCCTGGTGTAATACCTTTAACATCCCAGAACAAGGATGTGCTTCCCATTATATTTGAAGCTAGTACAGCCCAATCCCAACCATTTCTAGAAACAAGCACTGAACAGTTTAGAGGATCATCTTCTGCATCTGACATAGACCATCTAATGGTATAGTTATCAAACACTTGATTCACACTGGATGGATTTGTAACAACAAGAGATGGAGGTGTATTTGAGTAAGTGAGCTGAGGTTCCGAAGCTAGATAAGTTAAAGCTGGAAAAACCATTTCACAATTTGATAAGATTTCATCACCAGAAGGATTAAAATCATCGAAGAATGAACCTGATGGAAAACCACTATATGTTTCCAACGTGAAACACATGATATCGTGATATAAGTAAGAATAATCATCCCAAGTCCCAGAAGCATTATAACTTCCAGGGATTTCTTCCCAT
>JAGLTP010000711.1 GCA_023135215.1 Candidatus Heimdallarchaeota archaeon | reverse complement strand
AATTCTTTCTGTGTTGTATATAGCTCTACTAATCTAGCCACATGTCCATCAGCTACAAAAATTTCCTGCAATCCGTCTCCATCAGAATCTCCAACAGCGATATCTGTTGCTTGCCCTAATGGAGTAAAGCAAGTAACATTCAAACTATAGACTTGACAAAGTAAATCTTCCCAGTATGTTGGTTGATATGGTGCTATTTGTGCTCCATCTATATCGAATTTTGTTAGAACAACAAAACTTCCATCATAGGTAGCTGCAACTTTAGGACCTCTGAATCCTAATGAATTTATCAAGTAATTTGATGAAATTGTTTTGAATATTGGATTCAGACTAATTGTCACATTGGAAACAATATAGCTTGGATAAACTGCTAATATATCGGGTTCTGACCATTCTAAATAATCAGAGGAAACTAATCCATAAGAAGTACTCATTGCCTGCTTGTAACCTGCAGCATCATAAGTTATTAACAATGGATAATTTCCTGTATTTATATATGTGATACTAGGAGTATGTTCGACTGCAGCACTCTGAATGAGTTTTCTAGGTTCAATTGAATATCCTAAGCTTGAATTAAGTTCACTGAACCAGATATCATAATCATCCTTGTTTTCAGTAGTCTTATGACAGCTCATTGCTAATGCATATGACTGGGGACTATCTGGTTTTTCGACTACATCAATTCCATTTACATAGAAATCATCTCTTCCCAAACTACCGATCTCAACAGGTAAAGTAATATCTCCTGTGTTTTTGTTATAAAATCCGATTAGAGGAAGTGAATGGGAAGTGTTCTTGAAAACATATCCAAAACCAAACCCGGATACACTATTTGAAAATACTGTGGGTGACCTAAATGGATTTCCAGATATTCCATTTTCATAATGAATTGGATAAGGCACACTCCAACTCAGACCATTATTCGTAGAGTTCATCATGAATATACTATAGATACCTGGACCAACTAGAAATGCTAATTGTGTCCAAATTAGGTAAATTGTTCCATCTGAGATTTGTACGAGAGATGGGAAGTACATATTGAATGTATTATAGCGAGGAAGCAGAGTACTTGATAACCAAGTTTCACCATCATGACTGACTGATTGGTAAAGAACGTACTGTGATAATGGTACACTATATTCAGTCCATACAGTGATATATGAATGGTTTGTACCACTATAAGTTAGCTGAATTATATCATGGGATCTTTGCCTAATTTGGCTGTCAGAAGAGTAGAAATTGCTCTCTCCAAACATTGAATTAGAAT
>JAGLTP010000710.1 GCA_023135215.1 Candidatus Heimdallarchaeota archaeon | reverse complement strand
GGATACCCTAGTGTAGCTATGGGAAAAGTCAAAGGACCAAGAGCTACATAAATAAATGAACCAGCTTGGGTACCAAGAGATCTTGACAATCTCCGTCCTGCTCCAACAAATCCAGTTGAAGTTCCTCTGTATTTAGGAGGAAGCCAACCATAGAAGAAAGAATTCCACGCTGGTCTTGTCATATTTACTGACGTACTTCGCGTAACAAAGAAAATTGCTACAGTCCACAAAGTACCACCAAGTGCTAGACCCAAAGCTAAAGGTGGAACTAAGAAATGAAGTACAGCTAGAGATTTCTCGTTTCCAAAACGATCACCTATCTTAGCCATAAGCAAGCTCCCAACAGCAATTCCAACATTTGACGCAGCAAGAATAACACTCCAAAGGAGATCACTTGTATTGAAATCCGTAATAATGTAATATTGAATAAATGGAACTGCAATACCTGAAGTAAATCCAATTATTGCTTCACAAACAAAAAAAGCCACTAATTGAAAACCAATTGGTCTTTTGCTTTTATTTTCATAGGATTTCCATTCTTCACCTTTTGCAATCTCACTTGCTGTTTCTTTCGTTGTCTCAGGTATTGGAAATTTAAATGCCAATAGCATCGTAATAAACAAAAATACTGAGACAAAGAGCAAGAGTGACAGATAGGATTGCTTCTGTGATTGAAATAAATTGAATATAGTGAGAAAAGCTCCACCTAATAAGGGAGCTATGACACCTGCAAGATTCCAGAAGAATGCCATATAACCGAAGAATCTTGTTTTCTCTTTCTTAGTCGGTGTCACATCTGCCATAAGAGTAGTTAGAGATATTTGAGCTAGTTGACCTGATACACCAAATAAGGAATAAGCAGCTATCATCCAACCCTTGATTTCGGACATACTTGAGAAATAAAACAGAAGCATAGATAGAGATGATATTCCTATTCCTGCAATCAAAGTATATTTCCTCTTTTTTACATCTGTAATGTAACCTAAACCTATGATTACACCAGTTGCTAGATATCCAGCAACTGAAAAAAGAAGGCCGTAAAAATATTCATTCCAATCAAGAAATATCAGAAACAAAGGTATGAGATATCTAATTAATCTTGTATTGAAACCAACCAAGGTTCGAAATAGAATGATGGGTACAGCTTTCTGATTCTTGGCAGTGTCAAACATGATTCTTAACTCTTTAAACATGAACGAAATAGATAGTTGGTAAAGAAAAACTTGAATTAATTAAGCTTTTGTTAGGCAAAGTGTGGAATTCTTGTTACTTCTTATCTCTAGTTAGTATTTTTTCTATTAGATCTACTAGTGGTTCACTATGAGCAGCAACATTTGTCTCTAAATCAAAATATTCGGAATTCTTTACTGCGTTATGAACATTTTTTGTCCATTCAGCTTCATGAGCTTTATCTTTTTCAGCACCAACCATGATACATTTAGATTCTATCGTACCTAGTTCTTCCTCAGTTATGCGGAATTTCCTTATTTTAATCAAAGTCTTTCTGACCTTCTTAACATCATAACTGTCAAAATACCCATAATACTTCTTCAACTGTTCTTTCTGAGTTCTGTCCAGATAGAAGTACTTAATGTAAAACTTTGCAAAAGGCTTTATGAGAAGCTTCCAAACAATTGGATAGCAGATATATACAAAAGGCCAACTCCAATCTGGGATTTCTGTTTTTTGTATAGGACCAACTAAAAACGTGTAGGTAGGATCCATAAGTTTCAGACTTAAAGATCTAAGAATAAACGCTGCTCCCATGGAAGAAGCTACCATGAAACATTCATCCAACATCAAATAATCCATAACCTGAGCTATATCTTTAGCGAATCTATTGAAGGTCAAGTCAGGTTTCTTCTTCAATTCTGCAGTGTGTTTTTCACGACTCTCAATTACATAAATCCTATAATCATCCTTCATTCGCAACAAAAGTTTATCCCACGCTGAAGGAAGTGAACCAAATCCTGGAATTAGGACTAAAGTACCTTTAACTTTTTTTTCAGGTTCATAAGAAAGTACTCGTAGATTCTCATTACTTTCTTTACCAACTTGAACCCGGAGTATCGATGCGTATTTTTCAAATTCAGAACTCATAAACCAAAGGAGAATAAGTATTTTTTAAATTTATTCCACAAATCATGTTCTAGAAAAGACTAAATAAGTCAAAATATCCATAATTTTTAGGAAAATGAGTAAACTATCTCTCATAAAAGACGTGAATTCTGAATTCGAAAAGATAGATTCAAACATTCGGACTATTTTCAATAATCGTTGGTGTAATTATTGCGGTGCTTGCTATCTCGTTTGTCCTGTTGATGCAATTTCTTATGAAGATGGGATTATTTCAATAAATGATGATTGTATTTTTTGCCAAAAATGCTTAGATGCTTGTTCACAGAATCAGAAATATAGATACACGGAGGATTTTCAAGGAAAAGAAAGAAACACCAAAGTTCTCAAAATTGAACCTAAAATGAAAAAGATTCCTTTTGGTGAAATTATTGACATATACAATTGTAAGTCAGGGAGAAGAGATAGAAAGGAATTCGCCATGGTAGGAGGGACAGTTACATCGCTTTTAGAGTGTTCATTAAAAGAGCAAATAGTTGATGGAGTTATAGCAATAGATTTTAGTTCAGGAAAAATTTTGCCTTCTCCTAAATTGATCATTAATCCTGATGATTTGTTAAAAGCAGCTGGGAGTAGATATTTGCCTACTTTTTCTTTAGAAATACTAAAAGAACTAAACAAAATCGATAACATTTCTACTGTAGCGATTGTTACTTTACCTTGCCAGGCTTATGCAATTGATAAATTGAGAAATAACAAGGAAACAGAAGAATTGACAAAGAAAATAAAATTGGTGATAACTCTATTGTGTGGAAATGGTTTACCCTCAAGAGATGAAGTAGCAGAATTTCTATCTAGAAGTGATTTGAATCTCGAAAACCGTAATTTCAAAGCATACAGGGAAAAATCAACATCTAGACCGTATCTAAATCCGATGAATAGAAATAGATACGTTTATGAAGAAAATAGCGGTAAAAGGAAGTCTTTTGCTTCTAAGAGGGTATTTCGTTCAAAAGGAGAGAGACATTGTGGTAACATATGTCCAGATTATACTGGAGTTGCAAGTGATATATCTGTTGGAGGATCTGGTATATCTAGAAACATAGTCATAACTAGGACTAAAGAAGGAGAAAAAACAGTATCTCTCGCATTGGAAAAAGGATATTTAATTAAGCTAGACAAATTCTCAAAACTTAACAGAATGATAGTTAATTTCATGGGTAATTATAAAAGAGAAGAAATCAGAAAAGCATTTCAAAAGATTTTCAGCTGATTTATTGTTCACTTAAGAAATAAAAAAAAATAGTCTTTCATTTATAGAACAACCGATTACGATTTATCACAGTTAGTTACTTATTTTCTTCAATTTTTAAATCAATGAAGGATTAAAAATATAAGAAAACATCTATAAAAATGTCCCCTCATATATTTATATAGACAGACGTTTCAATAAATTTTTTAATGATAACGTAAAAAACCATTTTACTAGTTGCAAAGTACCTTACATTAAGGGTGTAGAAATGTTAAAGAAAAGTAAAAAGGAGATTCAAGTAGTAGAAAAAATGGAAACGATTCCTTGGCATAATATGAAGATCAAGGAGATATTTAAAAAACTTGGATCTTCAGAAAAAGGACTTAGAGAAACTGATATTGTAAATCGGCTTCAAATCCATGGTCCTAATAAATTGACAATAACTGAACGATTTAAAATTCTCAAAATGATTATTGAGCAATTTACAGGTTTCTTAGTAATATTGCTTGCAGTTGCAGGATTTATTAGTCTTGGAATAGGACTAAATAATTACTTCAAAGGTGAGGAAGCAGAAGAGATAATTGATGCTATAGCCATTTTTGCTATAATAATAATTAACGCAATAATAGGATTTGTGCAAAATTTTAGGTCAAGTCAAGCACTGGAGAAGTTGAAAGAATATTTCGAGCAAGATGTAGTTGTTATAAGAGATGAGAAAGAAATAATTGTCCATAGTAGTGATCTTGTACCTGGAGATATAGTTAATCTAGAAGTTGGGGATAAGATACCAGCAGATTGTAGGTTGATAACTGCTAATAATCTAAAAATAGATGAAGCTCCTCTTACGGGAGAATCTGCTTCAATCACAAAAAATCTAGATCTTGTTCCGGAGGAGGCTAGACTTCATGAGAGGAAAAATATGGTCTATAGTGGGACAACAAGTGTTTATGGGCGGGGCCAAGCCATTGTAACAGCAACTGGAATGTTTACCGAGATAGGAAAAATAGCACAACTAACACAAGTTAAGCAAGAGCTAACACCGTTACAGAAGGCGCTTGATAAATTAGGTAAAGTTTTGGGTATAATCATTTTAATTGTTTGTGCTCTTGTGATGATTATTAATACAGGCCTTGGAGAACCTGCTCTAGAGAGCTTTGAAGTAGCAGTAGCCTTAGCTATATCTGCTGTTCCTGAAGGATTACCAGCTGCAATTGTGATAACATTAGCTGTTGGTGTTTCAAAAATGGCTAAAAGAAAAACTATAGTCTCAAGGTTACCAGCTGTAGAAACATTAGGGTCAGTAGATTATATTTGCAGTGATAAAACAGGCACTCTTACTCGCAATGAAATGACTGTTAAAGAGGTCTGGACTTTGGGAGGCAAAATAGCTGTTGGAGGTTCAGGTTATCTCCTAGGTGGTGATTTTACACAAAATGGTAAAAAAATCGATCCATTAGTAAATCCTTCTTTAAATAAATTAGTAGAAGCTGTTTATCATTGCAATAATGCAGGGGTTTTACGTAATGAGAATACAATTGATATTAAAGGTGATCCTACAGAAGCTGCTTTGATTGTTTTAGCTGAAAAGGCAGGATATACAAAAAAAATGTTAAAATCGCGAGATCATGAGATTTTCTTCGATTCTGATAGGAAAAGAATGACAACCATACATCTAGACAATGGAAAGAAAGTAGCTTACACGAAAGGAAGTCCCCAAATTGTTTTAACTAGATGCAATAAAGCAATGGAAAATAACAAAATAACAAATATGACAAAAGAATTAGAACAAAAAATTTTGAAAGCTAATCTAGAAATGTCCAAAAGAGCTTTGAGGGTTTTAGCTGTAGCATATAGAGAACTCCCTGATGATTATGATAAAGAAAATGATCAAGAAATAGAAGATAATTTATTCTTTCTTGGATTAACAGGAATGATTGATCCAGCAAGACCAGAAGTAATGCAAGCTATAGAAGAATGTAAACAAGCAGGAATAACCACAGTAATGATTACAGGAGATCAAGAAGCAACAGCTGTTGCAGTTGCAAAAGAAATTGGCCTGTTTGAAAGTGATGAAGATCTAATAGTTAATGGAGACGAATTTGCTTTAATGACAGATGAAGAATTAGTAGAAAAAATAGATAAAATAAAAGTCTATAGCAGAATGAATCCGAAGGATAAATTCAGAGTGGTAGAAATTTTACAAAATAATGAGCACATTGTAGCTTGTACAGGGGATGGTGTAAACGATGCTCCAGCCATTAAGAAAGCCGATATAGGTATTGCGATGGGAATCACTGGGACAGACGTTACCAAAGAAGTAGCGGATATGGTTATTACTGATGATGCTTTCAACACAATAGTCACAGCTGTCGAGGAAGGTAGAAACATCTTCGAAAACATGAAAAAGTTCATCCGTTATCTTTTAAGTTGTAATTTTGATGAAATCTTAACAGTACTT
>JAGLTP010000071.1 GCA_023135215.1 Candidatus Heimdallarchaeota archaeon | reverse complement strand
TCTTTCTTTTTTTCAAGTGTCGACATTGAAGGAACTCACCTTGTTGCTAAGCACTTCCAAATTCTTCATTCCAATTATCGTATTTCTCAACTTCTTCATCGCTAACAGAGGGATTAATCATTTCTATTGCTTCTAAGAAATCGTTCTGAGTAACTGGACGTGCTTGTATAGAACTATCTGCTATTGCTCCTGTCATGTCCAATTCTCTAATTGGAGTCATAATAGCATCTCTACAGACCATAGCAATATCAGCACCTGTGTAACTATCTGTAATTTCTGAAAGTAACGAAAAATCTACTTCATCAAGTATATCTACTCCTCTAGTGTTATATTCAAAGATAGCTTCTCGTGCTGGTTCATCTGGTAGAGGAATATAGATTCGACGTTCGAATCTTCTACGGAATGCAGCGTCGATTGATCGAGGAATATTGGTTGCCCCTACAGTAACAATACGATCAGTCTCTGAGCTTGATAGTCCATCCATTGATGTTAGAAGTTCAGTTTTTACCCTTCTCATTGCATCATGCTCTCCACCCCTTGTTCCTGCAAGTGCATCAACTTCATCAATAAAAACAATACTTGGTTGCTTCTCACGTGCTAACTGGAATAAAGATTGAACAAGTTTTTCTGATTCACCTAACCATTTTGATATAATGGATGCAGCACTTACATTGAAGAAAGTTGCTTCAACTTCAGCAGCAGTTGCCCTTGCTAGCAGGGTTTTTCCGCAACCAGGAGGACCAAAGAGCAATATTCCTTTCCAAGGTCTTCTTGCTCCTGAAAAAAGATCTGGACGCATAAGGGGAAGAACTATTGCTTCTCTTAATGTTTGTTTTGCATTTTCTAGCCCTGCTATGTCTCTCAATTTAATATCAGGTTTTTCTGTTACTATTATATCGGCAATAGCACCTTCAAGTTTGTCATCCTCATCATCGCTTCCAGCAGTGGACTTTCGCTCTTTTCTTTTTACCAAAAGTTCCTTTAATTCCTTAGCCCTCGCTAAATACATTTCTGCTTTCTTCTTCAAAGATCTAGCAACTTGGGGATTTCGTTCAAATCTTATAGCTTTCATTAATGCTTCTGAAGCATCCAAATAATACGGAATTGCTTCACTATAATTCTTTTCTTTATCAAAACTGTAAGCTTTTAAAGCAAATTCTCTAGCATGATCTATTAAGCCTTGAGCTGACACGGATGTCACAACCACCATTTTTTGGATTTCTATACTATTATTTCATTCATCAGATATAAATCGTTTTATTTAGATTCTATATAAGAAAAACTCATTTCAGTTAAATTCAGTGTAAATAAAAAAACCAAAAAAGAGGAAGATTTCAAACTAACCTTTATCTTCACTTACTTTCTTCTTTAAGCTTTGGAGTTCTTCTTCTAAATCAGATGTATCTTCATCTTTTTCTGTTCCAACAGGTGTACTTGGCAAACCAGTTACATCGGGAAGACTTGTTGTTGTACCAAGGTCCATTTCAGCTTCAAGTTGCGCAAGTTGTTCATCAATTGCTGCATCATCCTCAAAGTCCAAAATTCCTTCTGAAAGGCTGGGATCTGATAAAGCTTCAGTCATCATTTCAATTTGATCTCTCTGTTCCATAACAGTATCCATGACTCTC
Organism: Candidatus Heimdallarchaeota archaeon; assembly: GCA_023135215.1. The sequence continues at coordinate 1,472 of JAGLTP010000071.1, read as the reverse complement.
TCTGTTCTTTCTGGAGAGACTGTTTTAATCTTTTCACCAACTACTTTGGTACCTAGTTCCATTGCTTGAACTGTATCAGCTGTTGATGTAGCAGTTTGAATACTATCAATCTGAGCTTGTAAATTCATTGCTGTGTTATGAACAGTGTTTAATCTTTTCATGAACACTGCTCTTCTTTTAAGAGCTTGTCTTGCTCCCGCTTTGTTACCTGCTTGTAGCATTTTAGCTGCTAAAGCTTTCTGTTCATCTGCTTGTCTTTCCAAGTTTCTGGATTCTGCTTGAAGTCGATTCTGTTGAGCTTTGAGTGTAGCTAAAGCATCGGCATCTTCCTTTCTTTTCTTTCCAAAAAGCCAATTTTTAACCATAAAATATCACCTTTCTAATCTTCTTCTTTCCTTCTTAATTTTTGAATCTCTGCTTCTAAATCGTCTGTTTCCACTACTCCAACAGATGGCAAACCTGCTTGTGTAGATACACCTAATTCAACTGCAGTCTGTTCAATCAATCTATCAACTTCTGCTGGGTCAGTATCTGTAACCAATAAGTCATCAATTCCATCTTCTATGGTTCCAGTTGAATCTTCAATTCCATCTATGGAACTCTCCATATCTTGAATTACTTTGTCTAGATCGGGAATCTGTAATTGTGCATTCGCGGCTCGTAATGCTGCAGCAATTCCATGCATCTCTTCTGCCATATTAGCTGCTGTATCCGCTCTTTCCAATTTGAAAATCAATCCATTCATTCTTGAAACAAGTTTTTGGTATCCAAATTCCCATCGTCTACTTCTCACGATATCGGTTGCAAATAATCTTGCGGATTCTAAATCGCCTCGTTGAATGCTTTGTTTCATCTTCAATTGCATTTTCGATTCATCACGTGATAATTTTCTCTGAGCTCTTTCCAATCTTCGAACTGTTAATCGAAGATTTATGATGTGATCACGTGGGCTTTTTTTGGACCCTAAAAGCCATCCCATAAAGTTTCCAAACATCTAACTCACAGTTTAGTTTTTTGACTATACCTATTTAAGCTTTCGTAGTTATTATATGTATTGTTTTATTCCATACTGTACCTTAAGATGATGTCGTTTCGAAATTCTTAAATTATCAAAGTGAGAATTGATATTAAATCTTAGGTGTTAGTAAATGTTTTCAAAAACTAGAACAAACAAAATCTTCATTGTAATTGCAATTCTAATAACTGTAGTAGTATTAGCTTCAAATAGTGTATTTGCAGCAGATCCTGGAGACTTAGCTCCATTAGGTGCAGCACTAGCTGTAGGTATTGCAGGGTTAGGAGCATCTATAGGAATGGGTATGGCAGGAAGTGCTGCTGTTGGTGCAATAACTGAAAAACCAGAAATCTTTGGAAAAGCTTTCTTGTTTGTTGTGCTTATTGAAGCTGTAGCCATTTATGGATTGTTAGTAGCAATACTCTTAGTATTCTAATACCTCTCTTTTCATTTTTTT
>JAGLTP010000709.1 GCA_023135215.1 Candidatus Heimdallarchaeota archaeon | reverse complement strand
CCGTTACAAACGATTGAGTTTTAAATAAAATCTTCCTCACGATTTTGTTCAATATTTTGAATAGAGTAAATTACCATGTCAAAGAAAGTTGTAATCGTAGGTGGTGTTGCAGGAGGAGCTTCGACAGCAGCAAGACTTAGAAGATTAGATGAAACTGCAGAAATCACAATTTTAGAGCGAGGAGCTTATGTTTCCTATGCAAATTGTGGACTTCCCTATTATGTTGGTGGAATCATCACTGACAAAGAAAATCTAGAACTTGTTACATCTCAAGTTTTTTTGGATCGTTTCAATATTGATGTTCGACTCAATAATGAAGCAATTGCAATTGATAAAGAGGAAAAGAAAGTTACTATAAAGAATCTAAACACAAGTGAAGAATATTCTCTTAACTATGATGTTCTTGTTCTTTCTCCTGGTGCTGAACCCATTAAACCACCATTCAAGGGCTTAGACCAAGTCCCTGTTTTTACTTTGCGAACAATTCCAGATACTTTACGAATTTATGATTTTATTAGTACAGGTAAACCTAAAAGTGCAGTAGTCATTGGAGGGGGTTTTATTGGTTTGGAGATGGCTGAAAATCTCAAAGAAAGAGGTTTAGAAGTTACTGTTGTTGAACTTATGGATCAAGTTATGATTTCTCTTGATAGAGAAATGGCTCAGTATGTCCATTATGAACTTTATAGACACGGAGTTGATGTAGTTCTTGGAGATGGTGTTGATTCTTTTGAGAAAAATGACGAAGGCAGAGCTGTCGTTGTTACTCAAAGTGGTAAAAAAATTGAAACTGATATGGTAGTTTTAGCTATTGGTGTTAAACCAGAATCAGAGTTAGCTAAAGATTCTGGTCTAGAAATTAGCTCTCGAGGACATATAGTTGTCAATAAAAAAATGCAAACAAGTGATTCTAGTATTTACGCTGTTGGAGATGTTGTTCAAGTTACCAATTATATTACAAAGGAGAGGACAGCAGTCCCATTAGCCGGTCCCGCTAATAAACAAGGGAGAATAGCTGCAAATAATATTGCTGGAGAAACTGAAGAATATGAGGGTGTTCTTGCAGCAGCTGTTGTCAAGGTTTTTGATCTAACTGTAGCTCAAGTTGGATTAAATGAAAAGATGATCAAAAACATGAACATAGATTATGATGAAGTATACCTTCACCCCATGAACCATTCTAGCTACTATCCTGGAGGGAATAAATTGGCACCCAAATTGCTTTTTGATAAGACGAATGGTAAAATTCTAGGAGCTCAAATACTTGGAGGAGCTGGAGCAGAAAAAAGAATAGATGTTATTTCCACTGTTATACACTTCGGGGGTACAGTTTTTGATTTAGAAAAATTAGAATTAACTTATGCTCCCCCATTTGGTTCTGCTAGAGATCCTGTTAATATGGCTGGAC
>JAGLTP010000708.1 GCA_023135215.1 Candidatus Heimdallarchaeota archaeon | reverse complement strand
GATTGACCAACAAAACCATCAAATGTTTGCTCATTAAGTTCAGCTAAATCTGCAATTTGGAAAGTTCCTACTACAGGAACATCGTCATTCATCATTTTAGTTAGTTTTTCTTTTCTAATTCGCTCTAATTCATCATCCATTCCATAACACCTATGTCTGTGTATAAATTGCGCACACTCGCTTTTTAAAGTTTCTATCAGACAAAACTACGAACAATAAAACTTATTATGTGTAAAATTGTCCCACACTTGAAATGAAGAAATGTTTGGTTAATCTTCCAGGAGTAATTCAAAACGGAGGGCGCTGTGCTATTTTTGAATGTTTGTTTGGTTTAAAGCCTATTCATGTTAAAATTTATTTCTATATTTTAAAACAAAAAAGAACTATTAAAGAAATCTATTCACATGTTGATCGCGATAGAACAACTACAGTTAGACTTCTTCAAAGCATGGAAATGCAAGGAATACTTAGTAAAGAGATAGAGGTTCTTCCTTATGGAGGAATAAGAAACACCTATAGCGGAATTCCTCAAGAACAAATAAAGAACAGGTTACTAAGAACTGTCAAAGAGGTTGAATCTGCAGTAAATCAATTAGTTCATCAAGATTGGGAAAGTATGCCTGAATAGACAAGACCTCTTAAAACAGAGTTTTTCTTCAATATTGTAAAAACAGAATATTTATTATGTGCATGAAAAATACACATACGAGGCTATATGTACCGTTGCTTAATTGATTTACCAGATAATTTTCGTAAAAAAGTGGATGAGAGAGAAAAAGAGCTTAAAGTACTTGGTTTAAAAAACTGTGCTTGTGAGGATTGGGAATGTGATTTTTGTATATGTCCAATTTTCGAATTTGTCTTTGGTTTAAAGCCGCTACATATTCATATTTACTTTTACACATTAGCTCAGAAAAGAACCATTAAAGATATTGCGACTAGAATTAAAAGAGATCGAACAACAGCAGTCAGGCTAGTACAAAACCTAATGAGACAAGGACTTGTAAACAAGGAACAAGAAATGTTACCCCACGGTGGATTACGTCACCTTTATTCAGCCATCCCTCAAGAGATACTGAAAGAGAAACTAAAAGAAACAATAAAGGATGTCGAATTTATCGTTAATACCATAATAGAAAAAGATTGGTCAAAAGTGAGAGATAGAAAGCAAGAGGAAGTCAAAATTTCATAATCGTCTAGAAATCAAAATCCTCTAACTCGTCCATGGATCCTGTTAAATCACCTTTAAGTTTTTTTTTCTTTTTCTTATCCCTAACTTTATTCACCGCAGAAGAGAGTTCTGAGATAAATTCAGTAGGCATTGTAGGATCCTGTTGCATAACATCCGGGTCTACAGGC
>JAGLTP010000707.1 GCA_023135215.1 Candidatus Heimdallarchaeota archaeon | reverse complement strand
TATTTTGAAAAACATCACGATATTATAGAAGAAGTGGGAAAACTCTAACATCCCCTTATTTCTTCTATTTTAAAACAAGTAGAAGACAAAAAAGTTCAAGATACTGAAGAACTATTTTATCTTGCCTTTTATCGAGGACCTTCTCGAGTATGCGACAGCAATCGATGAAAGAAGGAGCAAAAAAAAGGCAAAAGGCTGCCATACGGGCTCATATGGAGTAGAGTGTGACACTCTATACTATGAAGTATAGTCAACCCTGGCAGTCAACACGTGCTCCTGAGGCGCTTAACTGGTAGATGTGGGATACTCCCTTAAAATGACACCAAGGGTTACCTCAGGGGTACTATATTCTATCTTTTCAAATAACAAACAGAACAAATAAATACTTTCTAGTTTCTTGAAAACTCAAACGGGTGAGTGGTTTAGTGGTATAACGTTTCCCTCACACGGAAAAGATCGCAGTTTCGATTACTGCCTCGCCCACCAACTCCTCAGATTATGTGTGGAAGATGAAGATTAATTCCGATAATCCCTCAAAATTAACTTTCGTAGATCTATTTTCAGGTGCAGGGGGTTTTAGTCTAGGTTTTGTTCAAGAAGGTTTCAAAGATTTAATGGCAATTGAAATAGATAAAGAACCTGCAGAAACATATAGTTGGAACTTTCCCCAATCTTCTGTTATACTTGAGGACATTAGGAAGTTACACTCCTTGGAAATATTAGATACAATAAAAGAATCACCAGATGTTATTATTGCATCCCCTCCATGTGAACCATTTTCTGCAGCAAATCCAAATAGATTGGATTCTGCATGGTCAAGATTTTATGAAGATCCCCAAGGAGACTTAATATTTCATGCGATAAGGCTAATAGGAGATCTTTCTCCTAAAATCTTCGTTATTGAGAATGTTGTACCAATGATTAACCAAGAGGGTAAGGACATCCTGAAAGCTGAATTTCAAAAAGTAGGATACGAAACTATATTCTTCAATGTAATAGATGCAGAAAATCACGGGTGCCCTAGTGTTAGAAAAAGAGTATTCATTTCAAACATTCATATTTCTCTTCCAAAAAAGAAATCAATAACTGTTGCAGAAGCACTGAAGGATTTACCTTCTCCATCGGAACCTAACGATATACCTAATCATTCTTTTACCCATTTTCCTCAACAAGTTTCTAACAAAGCTTACAAGAT
>JAGLTP010000706.1 GCA_023135215.1 Candidatus Heimdallarchaeota archaeon | reverse complement strand
AAAAGAGGAATCGTTCGCGTTTTTATTTCGAATACGGGAGATGTTCCTCTTGATTTATCAGTTTATTTTAGCATAACTGGTTGGTTCAGTGACCTAAATAAGCTAGAAAAGCTAAAGTACATTGATACACTCAGAGTTCATCCTTCTGAAGTTTTTGTGAGGGATATTGTTTTTAAGAGTTCAGTAAAACAAGGAAAGAATTATTTCCAGCTCATAATCAGCAAGAAGAAAGCTAGAGTACCGAAAGAATACGTTTCTTCTCATATTGAATATTCACAGATTCGAGAGATACTAGAGGATGTTCAAATTGAGCGAAGTAATTATCTGGGTATGTTATCCAGAGCTTATGTTGATCCTAGATCATTGAATTACTGGGTATATTACTCTATTTTTGGTCACAATGTTTATCGGAAAGATGGTTTAATACTTCTTCTCTTGAAGATTCTAGGAATTCTTGCTGGGGGGATATTCATTACATTGTCTTTTCTCCTTTCAAACATTTTTGCTCAAGAGTATATATTGCCTGTAAGTAGCATAGTTATCATAATATCACTACTCAGTCTTCTGACTAATGCAGATAGGAAAAAAATCAAATTGATAAACGAATTAGGTCTCTCTGATCAGAAGAAAAAAATCAATCTTGCTACAATTAACAAAACAACAGCAGAGGGATTACAAAGGTTTTGTGTGAACGACATTAATTTTGGTTATAACAGAGAAACGAATGTTATAAGCTGGAAACCTGGTGCAAACAAATTATTTGAGAAACTAATTACAACTATTAGCGATATATTAAGCATTCCAACAGGTCTTGAACCTTTAGCAGAAGTTCCTGTTGTTGCTCCTACACCTGTAGCTGAAACAGTAAGTATACAAGAAGATGAGCAAGTATTTGGAATCGAACTCGATCACGAGGAAGGAATTGATTTTGAAGAGGGGGTAGTAGAAGCTGTTAGTGAGGATGCTCAAGCTGTAAAAATGGAGATAGATGGAGTTCAAATAGAAATTGAAGTTGTTGATTCTGAATCATCAATAACTCCTGAAGTAGATTCGATTATAACTGAACCAGACTTAAAACAACAGGTTGAACCAATTGTCACAGATTCAACTATTGAACAAAGTGTAGAGAAGATTGAATCAAAAACAGCAGTTGAACCAAAAATACAACCAATTGAGACTAAAACAGAAGGAATGCTATCAGACACCAGAGGAATGGTTTCACCTGGAAAACAGATAGATGTTGATACTATTCCTGCTCCTAAAAAACTACCAGTAAAACCAAAGAAAGACTCTTCAAAAGGATCAGTAAAAGATTTGAGCAAAGAAGAAAAGTAATAAAGGCTTCACTCTTAGGTTTCATGCAAAGTGAAACGGATGATTAATGATAAGTATCCTGTCAGAGCTGAAACACCATCTCATTTTAGTTTCTTTGGGGTTAAATTAGGAAGTTTAGGAGTTATAATTTACTACGTCAGTGAGATGCTAAACAGAGTAATTTTTTACAGTTCTAAGGCAGAATTTTTCGTATCTTCTAAAACTTGGAGTATGATAGATTCCGGAATTTATGTTTTAGCACTATTCATCTTGGCAACACAAGTAGCTGTTTGGAGAGGAGTGTTTCAGTCTTATGAGTATAAGAAAAAGACAAGAAACGCATTCGTTGGAATTATTGGTGCAGCTTTATTTACAGGCCTATTTGAAGTATTATTACAACTAATGCCAGATGAACAAAGATTACAATCTGATTATACAGTCCCATTTCTTCTTATGATAATGTTTCATTTATACGGAATTTTGCAGTTAAAAATGATTATTCGTAGAATAGGAAAAATAAATCGAATTGAAATAGGTAAATCAATCCTATACACACTCTTTGCATCAAATCCTGCAATTAGGTATCTCGCTTCATTTATCATTCTATTTGCAGCTCCTGCTTTCTTCATAAGTCCTTACTACTTCATGTATTATGCTGAGCTAGTAATGATATATGTGACAGGAGTGATAGCTATTGGTTTCTTTGTGTTCATCTATTTGGATTCGAGAAAGCTAAAAATTGCTCAAATGATGGATGCTTTAAAACAACAAGAAAAAGAAGAAGCAGAAGCTCAAGCAAG
>JAGLTP010000705.1 GCA_023135215.1 Candidatus Heimdallarchaeota archaeon | reverse complement strand
TCTTGTCTGTTTACTCCCTCTACAAATTCCCTAGTTTTGCTAAAAACCCATAGATACCAATTATACCAAACAAGAGCATCAAAGATAAGCTCAGTTTCACCCAATTCTTCGCACTCTGACAATACATCCGATATGATTCTGCTAGCTTCGCTAAGTTTCTCTCTATTAGATTCTGCTCTTCCCACCCAAAATAGAAGCATACAATTCCATATCTTTGCTTGAATCTTTTCTATCGTGGTTGTTTCATTACTCTTGAGGAATTCATCGATTTGATCAAAAGCTATATCGAATTCTCCTTGTGTAATAGTTTTTTCTAAATCTTTTATTGCTTGAGTCTTTTCTATGGTCAACTCTTTTCACCTAGGGTCTAACATATAAGAAACAACTTTATCATTTAAAATTCTTTTCAACAAATAAACTCCTTCAAGCAGAAATGATATTGAAGAAGCAAAAGAAAGATAAATGCTTCTTACCTGTTAAATTTAATGTCTGTGACCCCTCCTGTAAAAAATAAGCTTTTCTTTGAAATTTTCAAACTACTTATTATCTCACTTCCATTGTTTGTTGGGGGCATAGTTTTTACATATTTTTTTAGTAAAGGTTTTTCTTCTCTTAGAAACTATCTCTTCTATCTCATTATTGCTATCATAATCATCTTAGGTCAAACTATCATTTTTTTCATTAGACGTAATAATATTATGGAACGAATATCTAACACTGATTCGCACTCCAGTAGTGTTCCTTCTACTCTCTCTCATAATTCCTCTTCTTCACCAAAAGAATCAGTAAAAATAGATGAATACTCTGTATCCTATTGTCTTAGTTGTGGCAAGAGTTTCACTAAGAAATATTCTTTCTGTCCGAAATGTGGTAGTTGTAAAATCAGTTCGTTCATTTAGATAAATGCCTATTAATTTGGATTTTCGTAATCTTTATGAATTGCTATGATTTCTTTCAATTATGTTAAGAAAAAAGACTCTGTCTGTATCTCTTTTAATTCTAACTTTATTAACAATAAATTTCTTCAATCCAACAAACAATCTAGTAGATTTTAGTAATGCTCATTATGAAAACTTATTCTACCACGATCTTATCCATACACGGGATGCTTGGAAAATTACTAACGGTTCTAAAGAAGTAACAGTAGCAGTACTTGATTCTGGTATTGACTTTTCTCATCCTGAGTTATCAAACGTAGCTTGGGTAAACGAAGATGAAATAGCTGATAATGGTTTAGATGATGATGGTAACGGATATGCTGATGATATCAATGGCTGGGACTTTGTCTTTAACGATAGTATTCCAGGACCAGATAGTCCAGATCTCGTTCACTGGCATGCAACTTTTATTGCAGGACTTATTGCCGCTCCTCTAAACAGTATGGGACCAGTTGGTGTTGCTCCTAATGTTACAGTCATGGATGTTCGTGTTTTAGATGCAGCTAATTATTCAGGCACAACTGATGAAGGTCTGGGTGATGCAATACGTTATGCTGTTGAGAATGGTGCAGATGTCATCAATCTAAGTTTGCATTACTATGATGCCAATGATACATATTATGATGATATCCAATATGCCGTTTCTCAAAACGTTGCAGTTGTTTCAATCACTGGAAACACTTATCCTCCAACTGGTGGACAAGAGTACAAATCCTATCCAGGAGGTTATGATGAAGTGATCGCTGTTGGTGCTATTGATTCAGAAAACAACAAAGCTGACTATAGCAATTATGGAGAATGGACTGAAATTGTTGCTCCTGTTGGTAATCAAGAAGATACAGTCCGTCTCTATAGTACAGTTCCCTACTATACATACCATTCATTCTATGGTTGGGGTTATGGTACTTCTTTTGCATGTCCTCAAGTTGCCGCAGTTATAGCTTTAATGAAATCAATAAATGGTACAATGCCAGTCAGTGAGATGAGAACAATTCTACAAGAAACAGCTACTGATTTAGGTGATGCAGGGAAAGATGATTTCTTTGGTTACGGACTTTTAAATGCTTCTGCAGCATTAGAAGCAATGTTACCTCCTCCTGAAGAACCAAATGGAACAAGCATAAGTTTTGTACCAATCATAGCATCTTTCATATTTCTTACAGCTGTAATAGTACTCTACAAACGTAAGAAATAAACATAATTTTTTTATAAAAATAATCTCTCTTTTTGTTGAGACATTACTTTTATTAAAGAATGGATATTATTCAAAATATGAAGAAAAAAACAAAGAGTATTGTATTCTTCGCAGTTTTTTCCTTATTAGTTTTAGGTTTTCAAAAAACAACTAATACATTGTTAACTCCTACTCTAGCCCAAAATTATGAAAATTCTTTTCACTTGAGTCAAATAGAAATCTATGATGCTTGGACTATCACAAATGGTACAAGAGATATAACTATAGCAGTAATGGATTCGGGAATAGATTTTTCACATCCAGATTTAGAAAATGTATCATGGATTAATACTAATGAAATATTAAATAACTCCATTGATGACGATGGAAACGGTTATGTTGATGATAAAAATGGTTGGGATTTTGTCTCTGATGATAAAATTCCTGGACCACAGAATAATGATGATATTCACTGGCATGGGACTGCTGTTGCAGGAATTATAGCTGCCCATAGAAATGGTGTTGGTGGTTCTGGTGTAGCTTTGAATATCACACTCATGGATATCCGAATTTTATCTTACTATGACACCATCACTTCATACTCAGGTTTTGGAGATGGAATCAGATATGCAGTGGATAATGGAGCTGATGTAATTAGTACTAGTATACAATATATGATAAACAGTACTCTATACTATGATGATGTTGTTTATGCGTATGAGAAAAATGTACCTATAGTTTCAATAACTGGAAACACATTGCTACCTCTTGGAGGACAAAATATTCCATCCTTCCCTGGAGCATTAGAGGAAGTTATCTCTGTCGGAGCTACTGCTCATGCTAAAAGCAGAGCAGATTATAGTAATTATGGTGAATGGACAGAGATTGTTGCACCTGTTGGAAACGAAGGTACAGGTTTGTATACTACAATTCTCTATGGAAATTATGGTTACTATTATGGTACTTCTTTTGCTGCTCCTCAAGTAGCTGGAGTAATTGCTTTGATGAGGTCTCTAAATCACTCTTTAACTGTTGAAGAGATTAGAGATATTTTACATAAATCCGCTACTGATATTGGAGATCCTGGCTACGACATTGAACATGGATATGGACTTCTGAATGCATCTAAAGCTGTAAGGGCAGTCTTAGATCCCTCGATATTAATAGAAGAAACTGATAACATTGATATCGATTTTATTCCATTATCTGGTGCATCAATGATTTTGATCAGTTTAGCAATTATATTCAAAAGAAGAAGGAGAGCTAAGACTTAAAAAATTTCTTAACTGATTTTTCCTTATTTTCTTTTTCTGATAAGCAATAATGATGCAAGACATATGGTTAATGGTATAAAAAATGATATTGAGGTTTCATCTATTGGTCCTTCAATTGCAGCAAGAACATATTCTTCAAACAGATAATCAGGAATATAACCACCTTCATAAGGAGTAAAATTCGCAGTAATTACTGCAACAATATCATGTTCTGGGACGACATAGATCATCTGCCCATGTCTTCCTCTAGCTGCATAATAGTCCATCCCATC
>JAGLTP010000704.1 GCA_023135215.1 Candidatus Heimdallarchaeota archaeon | reverse complement strand
TCTGTTAACAAGCCATTCAGCAGCTTTTATGACTTCTTCTTTTTTTCTTGTGATACTTGGTATTCTAATCAAATCAAATAGATCATCGAGTATCTCTTTCTTTTTTTTCTCAAAAATATCTAAACCTTTCAAGAATAATCCACATCATCCTTTAAACCTACTCTTATTTAATTTTTCACAGTAAAATCAATATTTACTTTTCTGAGAAAATCGTGATTTAGTTCTCAAGAATATTTTTAGCTGTTTTTCATAACTACTATTTGATGCTTCACGTTCAATCGGTGACTGAAAAACATCTACTTAACAGAGGAGGGTTCCTAATTAACCTCACTCCTTTTTATCTTTCCACCAATATTATTATAATCAATGAAACAATAATATTAATTTGGAAACAAAGAGTTTTCTTCAGTTTGGAGACAGGAAATGAAATTCAAGAAAATTATTATCACTCTCTTTATAACTGTTGGACTTATATCCTCCATTGTTATAACTAATCACTATTTCAATCAAAATGACATCTGCTGCTCTCTGAATGAGTTAGATTCATTCGAACTTCATATAACAGACAAAGATCCATCAACATTAGGTGTGAAGGAATGGCTGGACGATTTCAATCATCTATATGATTTTATTGAAAAAAATTATGCTTATCTTCCACTCAAAGAGAGAACACATGGTTATAATTGGTTGGAACTAAAACAAGTCTATGCAGAAAGAATTAATCAAGCAAAAAATAATGAAGACTTTCTTGCTATAATTATGGATGCTACACAAGCTCTGCAGAATAGGCATTCCTGTGTTATGTGCCCTGAATCTCTGTCTTACTATCATAGTTACTACAAGAACATGTATCCTTTCTGTAAAGTGTTTTGTAATGACGTTCTCAAAGCTTCAGAGTATTGGGAATCAATATATGAATGCTGCTATGATGAGAAATATTGTTGTAAATTTGAAAGCTTAATTATTTATGAAAAAGGGGATTATGTAGTTCACCATCAATCTGATTCAAGTGATATGTTTGTTGGAGAAAGATTGATAGTGAAAGCTGTAAATGGTATCCAAGTTGATGATGCAATAAAGGATTGTTTTGAGGAGGATTATATCGATTGGGATTTTCAGAGAAACAAAAGTTACATCTGGATGATATCCCCTAGAACTTTCGGTAAGAATGCTTTGTTTACTTTGGAAGATTCTGAAGGTTCAGAGATAGCTATGAGCTTTTGCTGTGAAAAAGATTACTCTATTCAACCATACAGTTACCCAGAAATGCCATTAGATTTCAAAATCTGGCCTGAGAAAAATACTTGCTACATGAATGTTCAAACTTTTGATTTGATTATTGATGGATACAGCAAAGCTTTTCGTAATTTCTACAAGCAGATTGTGGATTATGAACATTTGATAATTGATATACGTGGGAATACAGGAGGATTTTATTCCACATGGATAAATAATATCGTCTTGCCTTTACTCTCTAAGGAAGAAAAATTACAATTTTATCTAGCATTTAAGACTGATGAATATATCAGCTGTTTTCGTGAAAGTTATGAATTAACTAGTAATGTACCAAAATGCTCATTTGATTGGTTACCTCCTGAAGTGCAAACAGATGAGTACAACATCTATGATTACTCTTTTAGTTTTTACCCAATTTACGAAACAACTTTCAATGGTGAGATTATATTGCTGACAGATAACGTTGTATATTCAGCTGCTGAAGCATTCACTTCATTTTGTAAACAAACAGGTTTCGCTACAATTTATGGTACAACAAGTGGAGGTGATGGAATTACACCATGGCCTCTTTACTATGTCCTTCCAAATAGCAAAATTGTTATTCAACTTCCATCAGCTATGGGTTTGGATCATTTAGGAAACGCTAATGAAGAAGTTAGAACACAACCTGATGTTGTCTATGAAAGCGATTTTGGTTATTATAACGAATTAATAGAGTATGTACTTAGCGTAATCTAATATCTCTAACTCCACTTGATTCTTTTACATTCCCATTCTCTTAGGGTTTTAGCGAGCTCACCTAGATGAAATGAGTTGTGTCTTAATAGATAAACGAGTTTTTCATAGATATTATTGAACCAATGAAATTCATCTTTCTTAAGTAAGTTTTCATCACTATTTTCTTTTAGGAATTCAATGATACTTTCTTCAATTTCTTTCAAATATTCAAGCAGAAATTCTTTAGTTATTTCAGTTTTCTTAGTCTTGATTTTTTCTTTGGAATCTTCTTTCCAATCGAAACCTGCTCTTGATCCCCAAATCATGCCTTCATGAGTATCTCTTATATAAAATTCTGCAGTTTCAATTATGTGATAGGTTGTCCAAGAATAAGTCCATTCTCCAATCCCATCATGAAATTTTTCATTAGAGCATTTATCTATTGCCTCTCGTAGCATAATCCATTTTCCTTTGAATTGACCAAGCAAAGCATCTCTAAAAGCTGTTTCTTTGACTTCCTTAATCATTTAGAAAACCGAGTTACTATTTAATTGTTAATATATTAATTTTTCAGTTAATAATTCTGATTTACCGAATTTCCAAAAACTATTAGAAGAATGATATTTATTCTGTTGTTATGATTGAAATACTTCAGGATGTATTCAAAAAAGGCTTAGATGGATACAATTCTCATATCAATCCAGAGAAAGCAATTTCTGATTTAGATTCAAGGCTAGCTAAGATAAATCTAGATGGTTTCCCACATTCAATCTGGGATCTTTTACACCATATGGTTACCTGGCAAGATGTGGTAATAAACTCAATTAAAGGTAAAGATATTGATTGGGACGATATTTCAAAAAATAAAAATTGGCCTACCTTAGAATCGAAAGAAGATGATTCTAATTTTGATAAATTAAAGAATCGATTTATTGAAGGAATTCAACAAGTTTCTAACATAATCAAAACTGCTGATTTATCCAAACCAATTCCTTCATGGAGAAATATTCCTAATATGCAAGCCATTATGATAGTTATAACCCATAACTCATACCATCTAGGGCAGATAATGGTTTTAAAAAAGAACTTTATAGATAAAAATAAGGAGACTTGAATGAATGATTCCCAAAAACCAATTTGGTAGTACTGGTCATGTTAGTTCCAGAATAATATTCGGTGGATATGCCTTGAGCAAGGCAACACAAGAGGAAGCGGATCTCATTCTCAATTTACTTTTAGAGAATGGTGTAAATCATATTGATACAGCGCTCGGGTATGGAAATTCAGAAATGTGTATCGGACCATGGATGGAGAAGCATCGCGATGATTTCTTCCTCGCAACCAAGACACGACATCGTTCATACAATGGAGCTTGGGAAGACCTTCAACGTTCCTTGAAACAATTGAAAGTTGATTCTATAGATCTCTGGCAGATGCATGGATTGACTAATCCTGTGGGTTGGGAAAAAGCGATGGGATCTGAAGGTGCATTGACTGCTTTTATTGAAGCGCGCGACAAAGGCTTGGTAAAATTTCTTGGTGTAACGGGTCACGGTAGCAAAGTACCAGCAATGCATAAACGCAGTTTGGAGAGATTTGATTTTGATACTGTCTTACTACCGTACAATTACTTAATGATGCAGAATACCCGTTATGCAGCTGATTTCAGTGCGTTAATTGAGTTGTGCCATGAACGCAATGTAGCTGTTCAAACTATCAAATCTATAGCTCGACGACCGTGGGA
>JAGLTP010000703.1 GCA_023135215.1 Candidatus Heimdallarchaeota archaeon | reverse complement strand
TCTTAGAAATCACTTCATCTCTATTATAACCAAATAATTCGAGAAATTTGGGATTTGCTTCCAGAATAGTTCCATCTAGCTTTCTTATTGCATAGCCATCATTAGAATGATTAAAGATTTTTCTGAATTTTCTTTCATTTGCTTCTAGCATCTTTTTTATTACAGCATATTCTGTGATATCCTCTCCTGAAAATAAAACACCACTTAAATCTCCTTTTTCATCATTGAAAAAAGTGCTATGCCAAGAAATTAACCTCTCTTCTCCTTCTTTTGTTAATATAGGATAGCTCTTAGATAGTTCGGGCTTTTTGTGTTCAGTTAATCGTTTAACAAAATTAGATTTCATATTTGCAGCAATTTCTTTAGGTAGAAAATTATCGAACCATCTCTTACCAATAATTTCATCCTCTGAATAACCAAGAATGTCGCATCCTTTTTTATTAATGAGAGTAACTTTTTGATTGACATCAATTGCAATATAAATAAAATCTGCTGTATCGAGCAGTAATTGAGAGCTTATAACACCAATGCACAACATTATCCCCTTCTTCAGTGCCTTTGAAATGATAAATTTTGATCCTTTATGTTATAACAAACACTGAATATAACAATAAGCTTCATGACTAAAAAAGTCTTTTCCATATTTTTCCGTTTTTTTTCACATCACTTTCAATATAGAATTAATATATTTTGCAGTAAATTAATTGGGATAAATATGAGTATTAAAAAGAAAATTCATCCATTGATCGCAATCACTGGATTAGAAAAAGCGGGGAAAACAACTTTCATTCATCGTTTAAAAACAGGGGAATTTAAAGATGATTTCAAACCAACTGTTGGTTATGACCTTTCTATTATCAAAGATGAGGATTACCGTTTTGATGTAGTAGATTTAGGAGGACAACATACCTTCAGGTCTACTTTCTGGGAAAATTTTGTTTCTTCTTGCCAAGGATGCATATTTGTATTTGACAGAACTGATAAGAATAGAATGAAACTGGTGAAAGAGTGGTTGTGGAAAGTAGAAGAATGGATTCCTAAAGACGCGAACTTCGCTTTCTTTGCAAACAAATCTGATCTAGAAGCCTCACTCAGTCTAGAAGAAATAGTGGAAAATCTTGATCTTACAAAATTCAGTGAATCACCGCTGAAGAGTTTTCGAATATTTGAAACATCAAGTGTATCTGGAAAAAATATCAAGGAATGTTGGACATGGTTATCTCATTCTATCAGGAGAAGAATGGAAGCTA
>JAGLTP010000702.1 GCA_023135215.1 Candidatus Heimdallarchaeota archaeon | reverse complement strand
ATTGGATAAAGGAAACCAAAAAGATGTGTTAGAAGATGTTCTACGAAGAAGGAAACTAGATACAGACTGGTGACAATTTCAAAGCTAGTAGTGTAAGCCTTTGGTGCTTTTTTGGAATGTAGCTTATTCATTCCAAACAGGAAAGATGCTATAATGAATAAATACCCAAGAAACGCTAATATGGTTGTTGGTAATAATTTCACAAGAATTTGTTCTATATCGGGTGTACCACCGATACCTAACATATATTCAAAGAACAATTGCATAGCATTCAAGGCAAAGATACTAGAAACAATGAAGATTATAAAGCCAATTCCCATTGAAACCAGGTTTGGAATTAGAGACGCAACTTGCTTAGAGAAAGGTGCATAGATTAAGATTAGAATTATCGAGATAATAATAACTACAACAAAAGTAATTTCTAATCTAAATGCAGCATTTAGTAACGAAGCGGAACCTTCAGTGATATCTTCTAAATATATATTCTCATAAGCAATGTTACTTAGAATTGTAGATATAACTAGAAATAAACCATTAAGCATATTCAAAATTACAGCAGCTTGGAGAAGTCCTTTACCTCTACTTTTGATTTTGTCTATCGAGATCAAGCATAGGACTCCAGTAACTATTAATAACGCTGCAATAATGTAACCTGTAGGTGATCCACCAGTAAAACTTATCGAATAAAATGTTGCTAAATCAAAACCCATCCTAGCTGAACCCCAATTAACGAATTGATATTCTATTAGATCTTCTATATTTAGAAGAGCGTAATAATTCAGACTAATAGATTCAAAAGGTTTGACTATCAGCAAAATACTGAAATAAATGATGAAAAATATCGTAATTATTATAAAGATAGCAGAAGCTAAATGGAATATTTTTCTATTCGTTAAAGGTGTTGAGCTAAGTTCTTTAACTGATAAGTCATTCTTCATATCGCTACTATCAAAATCTGTCATTTCTTGTGCTTTGTTTCCTTTGCTCATTTTAATCATTGACCTCCTGTTTGAGTTATTTTCGCTCCACATTTGGAACAAAAGACACTATCTTTCATAACCTCTTCACTACATATTGGACACAACAATATTGTTACAGGTTGGACAGTTTCCACTACCTCTTCCTTAACTTCTTGCTCACTTATCTCTCCAGTTACAATAGGTTTGATTTCAAGAGCAATTGTGAAGAAGATAATCAGTAGTAGAAATATCATCTTGAAGATCTGTAGTGTAGAATTTCGACTATTTAGTTTTGTAAATACTTCTGTAGTTGGATAGTATTCAATTAAATTGAACAGAATCAATGAAAGACTGTGCGAAAAAACAATGATTCCTAAGACCAGTGTAACTACAATCGATAAAATCCATAGAACTATATTCTCACCTTTAGCTCTCTGAGTCAATCCAATTCCAATTGCTAGAATTAAAAACAAAGATGATAACTCTGAGAAGACTAATCCCTTAGAATAAGCTGATTGAAATTCATCGTAATAAATAGGATCTAATAAAATCTCATCTAGTACTCTGTATATGTTCGAAGCATTGATTCCAGCCATGAAGAGGAATATGAAACCTATAAGAGCTGTATACACTGCAGGTTTCTTATACGAGAATAGCGGAGAATCTTCAAACAAAAATGCAGAACTCGCTAAGATTAGAATCAAGAAGAAGAGAGCTATATTTTCGAATATCAAACCTGATTTCATTAGATTAAAGTAAATGTCTTCTGATACCACTAGAGGATCATATGACACTTGTACTGCTACTCTTGTGAGAACGAAAGCAGCTAAAGAAAGAAAACTAGTAATATAGAGAGGAATCTTTAAGAGAAGTTCTTTGTAGCTCTCTGATTTTGTTTTCTTAACTGAAAGGACTATTGCAGAAGCCAAAGTAATTACCGAAATGAAGATTGTAGTCAGACTAGAACCTAGACTCTCTATATTCATAAGATTATAATCCCAATTTGTGAAATAACTCCAATCTGGATCAAAAACTTTCATGATAAAGGATTTTTTGACCATTAGATCACTCGCAATCGTTACAAGCAAGAATGTTACCAAAAACATTACACTTGGAAAGACTACCCCTGCAGAAGCTACAGGTCTGATTCCAGTAGGTGTAATCTGATCTCTTTGTTTAGCTATTATGGCTTTTTTTACTTCTTCTACAGTCTTTGGTGCTTTTACTTTTCTCGACTTTCTAACCCCTAAAATAATTACTAAAGCTAAAAGACCTAGCAATAAAACTAATCCACTTACTCCTAAAGCAATAATTGTGTATATTTGCATCATTCTCTTCATAGTATAAGATTCGAATCCATTATCAAAAGTGTACGATTCTAGAACACCTTTACTATCATAGACAAATCTGCTACTAGAGAAAGTAACTACGTATTGGTCTGATAATCTCTGTACTGTAAAACCTCGTATCACTAGATAATCGAAGTAGCTTGAACCATCATCTAATTTGGTCGGTAGAAGAAGAATTGTGATTATGTGAAAACTCTTATCCTCGAAATAGTAATTAACTGCGTTATGAACGGAGATGTTCTCAGGCGTTCGTACACTTCCTACTCTAGACACATCCATTATGACGTTACTTATCTCAAAACCAGTTCTTACGACCCTAGTTATATCAGCTTGAATGAGACAATCTCCAACAATATCAAGCGAAGGAGAAAATGAGATACTTGAACCTGTACTCAATCTTAATCTCCAAAGATAAGATTTTCCTGTTTTAATATTGGAAGAATAGATATCAGCTGAAATAAACAAAGGAGAAGCTAAAAACACTGCAAACAATAAACCAAGTATAGCTATTTTACGTTTTACCATCTTTCTTACCTTTTGGGACTCACTTACAGTAGAAAAACATTATATAAATTTTATCCAATACTTTTCTCTTAAAACATAAGTATCATTTCTTAATTAGAGAGAGTGATAATTGATTGAAGATAATTTTAAGATTTAACCAAAATGTATCTTAACAAAATTATAAATAAGAGAATCCTTCAGATAAATCGAATACTAAAAGGGTTTATTGAGGAAAATGAGCTATAAGAAATGGTTTTTCAAACATCTTCTAAGGGAAAAATTGCTTTCATCCATATTGTTAATTTTCCTCACTATCTATATATTGACTGTTTCAATAACACCTTTTTTTATAGGGGATATCTTTGGAGAACTAGTCAAAGAAAATAGTTCATTTACAGTGATTCTGAGACTAGCATTATTTATCGCATTAGCCGGAGTAATAAGAGCTACTGCTGATTTTATTCAAAGTTATATGAATGAAGTACTTGCTCACAAAGTAACAAAAAATGTTACTGAGGAATTCTATAATGATATGCTGGAAAAAAGTCAAGAATTCCATGATAGAGTGAAGTTGGGAGATGTGATGGCAAGAGCTACTTATGATACAAGACAAATGAACATCTTCATTTCTCCTGGATTGAAATTTCTGTTTGAAGCATCATTTACATTTATTTTCTCTGTTTCCTTTATGCTGTGGATAAGTCCAAAATTAACCCTTCTCTTAGCTGCAGCTTTACCATTTTACATCATAACAGTTTATGATTATTATAAAAAACTAGGACCAGTCTCTAGAGCACAAGTAGAGCAAAACAGTATTATGAACACTAGGTTGCAAGAGAGTATCACAGGTATAAGAGTAATAAGAAATTTTGTAAAAGAAGAAGAAGAGATTAAGGAGTTTGACTATGAAACTGATAAATTAAGAGAGATCAATACAAAAAGAGGAATCATAAGTGCTAAATATTACCCTATTTCAATAACAATTCTAGTTATCGCTTTAAGTTTTCTTTGGGGAGCAAATCTAGTCACCAATGGAAGCTTAACATTAGATGATTTAGTAACATTTGTATTTCTTATGATGACTCTTACAATGCCAACTTGGCAAGCTGGAAGAGTAGTAACACAGTTTCAAATAGGGATGGCAGCAGCTAAACGTATCTATGAGATGAAAGAACGCGAAGAATATGTTCCTGAACCTTCTAGTCCAATTGAATGGTCTGGAAAGCAGGGAATAATTAGTTTTGAGAATGTTTCTTTTTCTTATAATAGTGGTAGTAGTAGAAAGAAAGCTCTTGATAATATTAATTTACAAATTCCAGGAGGTTCAACTATCGCTACAATAGGTAATCCTGGTTCTGGAAAATCTACTTTAATTAAACTTCTCATGCGTCTTTATGATCCAACTGAAGGTAAAATAAGTATTGATGGAATTGACATCAAGGATATGTGTCTTTCAAATCTAAGAGGACATATAGGAGTGATAGAACAAGAAGTTTTTCTATTTAGCAAATCAATAAGAGATAATATAGCTTATGGGAAAGCTGATGCTAGTCTAGAAGAAATTCAAACAGTTGCAAAATTAGCCCACGCTCATGAATTTATAACAAGTTTTGAAGGTGGTTATGACACCGTTGTGGGAGAGAGGGGTGTAACTCTTTCAGGAGGACAAAAGCAAAGAATTGCTATCGCTAGAGCACTATTGGTCGATCCTACCATTTTAATTCTTGACGATGCGAGTAGTGCAATTGACGCTGAAACTGAAAGAAAAATTCAGACTGCGATAGCCAATGTTCTGAAAAATCGTACTACATTTATCATTACTCATAGGTTGGCTACAATTAAAAATGCAGATCTCATCATTGTGATGCGAAATGGCAAACTGATGGATTCTGGAAAACACGATGAACTCATCCTAAGAAACACTGACTATAGGAATTTATTTGAGAGGTTTTCAGAGCTACCACCAATGAAAATACAGGAGGGAAAATAAGATGATGCGGTCCTTTGAGAAAAAAGAATCTTATGACAGACAGTATTCTGATATAGATCTTCTAAAACGCTTTTTCAAGTATCTAGCTCCTTATCTACTAATGGTGAGTATTATAATTATAGGTATTTTAGCTTCAGCTATTGTAACGATATATCCTCCAACTATGGTTCAAAATGCGTTCGATGTCCTAGAAGCAAAAGCAGAATGGATGACTGTGTTTCCCTTTGCGCTTGGTTATGTACTTCTATCCATATTGCTTTGGATAATTCAGGTAGTTCTTAGTATCATTGTTACCATTGTCACACAAAAAGTGATCAAACAGATTCAAATTGAAACTTACGTTAGTCTCCAAGAACATGATTTGATGTTTTTTGATAGAGAATCAACTGGAAAAATAATGAGTAGAATCACAAACGATTCCCAAGAACTAGCAGAAATGTTGAACATTGTTTCCCAGTTTGTTTCAAATTTCTTTATACTGATTACTGTACTAATTTGGATGTTTGTGGTTAATTGGAGATTAACTTTTGTAACAATAGGTATAGCTCCTTTCGTTATGCTAGTTGCACTCATATTTAGAAAAATAACAAGGATGACTACAGGGGATTGGAGAGCAGCTATTGGAGAAGTTAATGCTTCCTTCCAAGAAAGCGTTTCGGGTATCTCGGTGGCTAAAGCTTTTGGAAGAGAAAAGAAATCGAAGGAAGAATTCGAAGTAGTAAATTTCGATACTTTCAGATACGCGAAAAAACGAGCATTTGCCGTGATGGGAGTGTATCCCCTTATGGATGGTATAAGTGTAATCGGAATGTTTGGAATTACACTCTATGGAAGTTCATTAATCTTTGGAGATCTCGCTTCACCTTCTGTAATTCTCTTGTTCTTACTGCTCTTGAATAGATTCTTGTACCCTCTTGTACGTGTAGCATCACAGTATTCAACAATTCAAAGTGGTTTTGCTGCAATGGAGAGAGTATTTAGTATAATAGATGCGGAGAAAGAGATAACTAATCCACCTGAACCAGTAATAAAGAAAATTGAAGGAAAAATCAGTTTTGAAAATGTTTATCAGCAATACGTTCTGGATACTCCAGTTATAAGAGATATTAACCTTGAAATTCAAACAGGTGAATCTATAGCTATTGTCGGTCACACCGGAGTTGGAAAAACCACTATCGCCTCCTTGCTTATGAGGTTCTATGACATCTATCAAGGGTCGATAAAAGTTGATGGTGTCGATGTTCGTGATTATGATTTGCAATGTCTCAGATCCCAAATCGGATTAGTGAGTCAAGATGTTTTTCTTTTTAGTGGAACAGTTTTAGATAACATAAAGTATGGTCATCCTAATGCAACTTTAGAAGAAATCGAACAAGTGATAGACATAGTTGATGCTAAGGAGTTCATAGATGCTTTGCCAGATGGATTGGAAACAGAATTAGGAGAACGTGGAAAAGGACTTTCAGCAGGACAAAGACAAATGATATCTTTTGCTAGAACATTGCTAAGTAATCCTCGAATTCTGATTCTTGATGAAGCAACAGCTTCTGTAGATGCTTATACAGAGTGGAAAATCCAAGAAGCACTAGATAAATTACTTGCTGATAGAACATCTATAGTAATAGCACATAGGCTAACAACAATCAAGAACTCTGACAGGATAATTGTCATGGATCAGGGAAAAATAGTTGAAGAAGGTAATCATGAGAGTTTAATGAAAGAAGAAGGATTGTATTCTGAACTTTATGAAACTTATTTCAAACATCAATCAGCAGAATGGATATCAGAAATAAGTGAAGTATTTACTGATTAGTTTCTCTGTTTTTTTGTTCTTTTTTAATAACAGTAAGATTTGAATTACACAAAATTGCAGATCAAGAAATTTTGCAATAGGTTTAAATCCTTATTATCATCCATTTTAGTATGAGAGAGAGAAGAGATTCATTTTCACCCAAGTGGATAGGTATAGCTCTAGTTGTTAGTGTAATTATTTCCCTTTTGGTTAGAAGCATTGAACGCACAATGAGCTATCGTGCTCTTGTGATTGGAAGAATAGATCAGTATCAATATAACAGCAGAAATTATTATTCTACTACATTTGAGACAATGTTCTATCTAATGAACCTAGTAATTGTTGGGTTACTGTTTGTTTACTTCTTATCCAACATAAAACAAGAGAAATCACAAAAAAAGCATAGAATTGGTTTTACTGCATCAGTAATAACCTTAGGTTTACTACTAGTGACGATCGTTTTATACATAATATTTGAAGTGCACACATATTCCTTATTAATAAAACCAGGAATTCTTAAAGCACTTTTAACTTTTAACATATCTTTCTTTGTATCCTATTTCATCGTTTTAGTAATATATTGGAAAATAATATTCTCTACTAAATCAATGAATTCTATCACAAAACTTCTAAGTCTTTCATTGCTTGCATTTGGTTTATGCGTTTTTATAATAGTTATGAATCAAATATACATATTCTCATTTTATAGTTTTCCTGGTACTGGACGATATCTAACTCGCATATTTTTTTACTATACATTTCAGAGTTTTTATAATGTCTTTGCAGTAATAGCAGGAACAACGATAATTCTAGTATCAAAACAAAAGGATGATTTGGTTTAAGAAGAAAGAAAAAGAAAAATCTTAATTTCCTCTATTTCTTATTTCAGATTTCATGTATTTTAGTGTTTTAGAGAGTTTTTTTGAGGTTTCGCTGGTGTGACAAACATTTTTATTTGATTAACGAATTTTCTAGCAATTGAAATCTCATTATTCAATTAATGGATTTCACGAAATATGGAGAAATATAAATGAAAACAAAGAAATTAGTTCTTCTAACCTCAGTTCTTTTTATGGTGATTATGATATCTAGTACAGTTACAACAGAAGCTTGCAGAGGCAGAGGTAGAGGAAAAGGTAAATATACCAAAGTTGTCTTTGAATTTGATGGCATGGAATATCAAAATGCTCCCCCTGACCCTGCTAGAAGGGAATGGGTTGACGAAGATGGTATTTTACATATTCGTGGTGGTGCATATTATTTCTACGTAGCTCATGAATACTTTGGCCTTAATAGCTTAGTAGCAACAACTAGAGTACTGAACATTGATCTTAATACTGGACTTGGAAAAGGAGTAGGTGGAAACTACTTCACAGGAGTAAGCTTTATCCCAGGTTTTGAAGATTTAGATTTCGAAATGGGTGGATTCTCTCGATTATACTTTGAATACGGATTTATAAGCGGATGGGCTAGATCTAGAGGTACAATAGGCGATTACAAAATACGAATGGTTTCTGAATTTGGACCAGTTTTTGAAGATGGAGTGTTTGTAGGAACATTTCTCAGAGGAACATTAACAATATATGTCAGATAAAGAATTACCCCCTTTCTTTTTTCTTATTAAATATTTTTAGCAATCTTTCTCTTCTTTAGTTTCCTAATCAAGAAATATATGCCTACTCCAATTCCAATTACAGTCAGCACAATTGCTGAAATTGGTAAAACTTGGAACTTGAATATAGCAGCCCTTTTCCATTTTTTATAGTTTTCAAAACCATTTTCGACTGTATCTTCAGAGAAATAGTCAGACATTGGTACAGCCTTGAAATAAAGATCTTCTAATTCCTCTGTTACATTGATAGTTGCAGTTTCATCAAAGTTACCCATATAATTCAGATATAGCATCTTGTTTACTGGATCGAATGTATTTGAATAGTGAGTAAAAGAACCTCCTTTATAGAAATGAACAGCATCCAAAACCTCATTGAATTTAGTAGTTGTAAGATCCTCTTCGTTCTCTATTTCACTCAATATCTCATAAGAAGCTTCATAACGCCAACAAGGATATGTGCCACTTTTGTTGTTCGCTCTATTGAAATTCGTTTGTGTAAGAAATCCATCTTCTCCAGCAACTTTACGAGTAAAGACAAGTTCTCCATCTGTTCCTGGACTAATGATTACAACTTCCCCTAATGCATCTACAAAGAGCCATTGGAACCACCAATATCCTGACCAATCAGCACTTTTAAAGAAATCAATAACCTCACTTACATTTGCATTTAGTCTTAAAACATCTTTCATTATCCAACTTCCTGCAACCGTGTAGGTTGGATTAGGAGGTGTATTCACAGGAGTATCTGGAATACCAGTCAAATCGTAGCACAATCCTTGATCATTCATACCTCCTTGAATGCTGACTGAAATTTCTTCCCAGTACCAGCCAACAAAAGCACATCCGTATCCTTCTGCACCTGCTCCGTAGTAGAACATTCGAGTGCTTTCAGGATATTGACCAAGTGGGTGTGATAGACCTCCGTCTTCACTATTACCGAAGAGAACTGTATCTCCAAAAGAAGCACCAAAGTTGGTGCAGGAAAGATTCTTATCGGGTAGATTATAAGAAACAGAATTAACCTGAAAACTATTACAAAGTAAGGAGGATAATAAAGTAATCATAATTACTGACGATTTGAATATACTAAAACTAGTTTTTTTCATATAACCACTATCTAATTATTATTGAAATTCTTGTTATTTTGTTGCTGGATACTTATAAAACTATACAAACAAAAAAAATATTCGAAAAAATGAAAAGAAAAAGAAATTCTCTTTCTGCTTTACTTTGTACAGCATTTAATCGCTTGCATGTAGAGCAACTTGATTTTTCTTTCTGTTTTGATTGAAACTTGTGGATTGGTTTGATTTGGAATGTTTGGGATTTTTAGGTTTAGGTTCGAAATATAGTCTCTGAATTGGTTTTTTGATCAATTTTTCTATCTCGCGAAGCATTTTCATTTGGTCGTCAGCAACTAGTGAAATTGCTTTTCCTGGGCCTTCCATTCGTGAGGTTCTACCTATTCGATGAACATATATCTCTGGTCCTTCCCTTGGCAAATCAAAATTGAAGATGTGTGTTACATGTGGGATATCCAAACCTCTTGCAGCAACATTTGTAGCTATCAAACAATCAAATTTCTCATTTCTGAAATCTTTCAAAACAAATTCTCTTTGTCTTTGTGTTTTATCTCCATGTAAAGTGTCGAATCTTAGATTAAGACGCTTTTCTTGTGATAATCTTTTCCTCAGTTTATCTCCCCAACGTTTGGTATTAACAAAAATAATCGAGGATTTAGGTTGTTCATTTCTAAGTATATTAACGAAGGAGGAATATTTTTGCTTACTTTCCCTGATTTTGTAGTAAAATTGTTTACAGTTTTCAACAGTTAAATCATCTTTGCTGACATTTATTTCAACCACTCTCTCACCTTTAGTAAACTGGCGTACAATTTTAATTATCTGCTTGAGCATAGTTGCTGAAAATAATAATAAGCGAGGAGAGACTTTTTTCATCGCATCAAATAGTATAAACTGTATATCAGGTAGGAATCCCATATCAAGCATTCTATCTGCTTCATCCAGAACAACGAATCTAACGTTATTAAATGAAATTGCTCTTCTTCGGTAAAGATCCATAAGTCTTCCTGGAGTAGCTATTACAATTTGAGCTCCAGCTTTAATTTCTCTTTTCTGTCGGTCGATAGAGACTCCACCATAAACCTCTACTGTTTTTAATTTTCTGTATTTTGTCAATTTATACAAAACACTATGCACTTGTTTGCATAATTCTCTAGTTGGAACAAGTACAACCGCTTGAACTGAACGTTGTTTAGGACTAATCTGGTTGACAATAGGAATAGCAAAAGCAAGTGTTTTTCCAGTTCCAGTCTTTGCTTGAGCAAGCACATGGGTTTTTCCACCATCAAGGAGTTGAGGAATAGCTCTTCTCTGTATTTCTGTTGGATTATGAATACCCATCTCGTCTAAAGCACGTTTGATCTGATTATTTATATCGTAATCTTGAAATTTCATTGATACCACTTTTTTAACCTA
>JAGLTP010000701.1 GCA_023135215.1 Candidatus Heimdallarchaeota archaeon | reverse complement strand
ATTACTAGCGATTTTCTATGAAAAAAGAATTCTTAGAATGATAACAAAGCATTTAGATTCAGATGAGAAAAAAGATTATATTTTTCTAAAAATAATGCCTAATCCTAAAGTTCATGTTTTTGGTGTTGGGTTTAATATTTTGGTACTTAGAAAAGGTCACACAGAAGGAGGTTATTCCGTCATAATTCCAAAAGAAAGGCTCTCCTGAGAGTACTAACCGCTTATTTTTTTCTCTGAAACTATATAAGTGCATATACTTCCACTAACAATATGAGTTTAACAAAAACAACAAAATTGATTATTGTAATCGCTTCTAGTTTTATTTTGGTTGCTTCTGCAGTAGCAATTCCTACTACAATTGTATTAGTAAACAAAAGTAAGGATATAAATTTTAACCTTTTAGAAAACGCAGGAGTAATGATTGAAGCGAAAGGTGTTCGGATCTATATTGATCCAATCAATCTTCCCGACAATTATAGCGATCTTCCTGCTGATGCTATATTAATTACACATGAACATGGAGATCATTATCAAAGCACTATGGTTACTATGCTTCAGAAGGAAGACACGTTAAATGTTTTTCCCGCATGTCTTTCAACATATATTGCACTTTATGATGGACTAGGTGTTGTACCTGGAGATAGCTTTCAAGTAGGACCAATTGAAGTCACATGTTTTTACATGTATACCTTCGCACCTGAAGGATATGATCCAAGTCATCCTAAATCTAATAATTACACAAGTTATCTCATTGATATTGATGGTTTTACTTTTTTCCATGCTGGTGATTCTTCTAATATTCCTGAATACTCTGAACTTAACGGTTTAGTTGATGTGGCACTTCTACCTCTTGGACCTGGTTGTCAAACAATGGCAAATATGGATGTAGTCTTTGCTCTTGATGCTATTGATCCAACCTATTTCATACCAATCCATTTTGCGGTAGGAGCAGAAGTAATATTCTGTGAAACTTATAGAACTTCTATTGAAAGCTTGAACATTGAAATAATGCAGATGTCCTATTTTTCATCTTGCACTTTTTCACCCTAAAATTTCTTTTTCTTTTTTTTATTGGTTTATGGTTTGTTGAATAGATCGAATCTTGAATAATGTCCACTTATATCGAAATTTTGTCTTTCCTGAATAGCAACAAGCGGATCTATATCCTGATAGAGTATCCCTTCTTCATCAACTAAAGGTCCTTGAACTACTTTCCCAGTTGGATCAACAATCATGGATCCTCCATTTTTCCAGCTGCTTGTTCTAGATTCCATTATCTGTTTCATAGGAAACACCTCCTCATCAAGATGCTGGAAATCTGTTGGTCTTATTAAACCGCAAGAGGAAACTACCCAGGATCTGCCTTCAAGTGCTATAAATCGAGTGATGTCTTCAGTTAATTTTAAACTACCTGGCCACACTGCAATATGAAGAATTTCTTCTTGTAGATGTAAAGCTGCTCGTGGTAATGGCATCCAATTCTCCCAACAGTTTAATCCACCTATTTTTATTCCTTTTAATTCATGGGTTTTTAGTCCCAATCTGTCTCCATCTGCCCAGACTAATCTCTCATCATACGTAGGTTTTAGTTTTCGATGACGCCCCTTAATTTCCCCATCTGATCCAATAGTTAACAGTGTGCAGTAAATTGATCCTCCATCTTTTTCTGCTATTCCTCCCATGAACATCATCTCTAATTTCTTTGCTAATTGCTTCATTTCTTCAATGATAGCACTATTGCCTAACTTAATAGCTTCTTCCCAATATTTAGCATATACTTTCTTTTGTTGCATATCATTAAATTTAGCTCCACCTGAAGGTGAAACCCAATTGGGATATCCTGGAATCAGTGTTTCTCCCCAAGTAACTAGTTCCGCTCCATTTGATTTAGCTTCAATAATCTTCTCTTCAAGTTTTTTCCAAGTTTTTTGAGCATCTAGAAAAACTGGAGCTATTTGTATGCTAGCAACTCTTATCATGACTAGAAGGAAATAATTTGATATAAAAAACTTCATTCTGTTATTAATACCTCATTTGCTTCCAATCACTCCAATATACTTATTAAAAACTGTGGTGATTATGCGTTATGGCTGGAAATTTAGGTTGGTTGATTGCTGCTATTGTGCTGTTTCTAACAGGTGTTTTAGCAATAATCATAAGTATATCTGCAAGAAAGATCGATTTTGGTGATAGGATAATACGTCCTAGGTCAAGACCCATCTTATCTAGACTAGAGAAAAGAAAAGACAGAAGAACAATGGCTGGTATGCCTGCACCTTCTCCGGTAGCTTCATCTGAACCATATGATGAAGACGAATATGATGAAAAACCAAAAGCAAAGAAAAGAGAAAAGATGGTTTCAAGAAGGGAAAGAGCAAAAGATCCTACAGATATAGAAGCATTCCCCGATGACGAATACACCGAAAAAGTATATGCAGATGCTCTTACTGGAGGTGGTCCACCACCTGAGAAAAAGGATGACACTTGGGAACCCGAGATGGCTGATGAAGAAGAAGTTGAGTTGTATGAAGAATCTAAACCTGTACTTGCTGTTGAAGCTGAGCGAGAAATTGTAGATGAAGCTAAACCTGTAATTGTTGAAGAACAAGGACATTCACGTGACCTTTCCATTCAATTACCTAAGAATATGTGTTTAGAAGAGGTCTTCAGACTAAAGATTACATTGATTAGAGCTGAAGAGTTCGAAGAAGAACTTGCTTTAAGGGATTTGGAATTAGATAAGAAAGAAGCAGAGTATTTCTCTCTTACAGTCTCAAAACTAGGTGAAAAAGTAGTAGAAGCGACTACTAGGATAAGTGGATTAGCTGAAGGGGGCTTGATTGTTAGACCTATTGCAATTGGAAATGTAGCTGTAATTGCTCCTGCTCAAAGAACAATTTATTTCAATCCAGAAGATGAAGAGATTATTGTAGAATTTTACATAACACCTACTAGATGGACCACTGATGTTATGAATGTTCTACGGATAGAATTCGAACAAAACTACACTGTTCTGAAAGCGGTAAATGTTCCTATGAGGATATACAAAAGAAAATACGAAGCAATGTTCGGTTTCAATTTATCAAAATGGCACAAATACGTTATGTTTGTCTACTCAGGCATAGGTACGATTATTGGATTATATGGTACTGTCGTCAAGTATCTTGGGAAAATTCAAGCATTGAACTTCTAAATTCCTCTTTCTTTTTTTATTTTAGAATTTGATAAATAAGTGAGCAGTTGCTGATATCCATTTTACAAACACAATTACTGAAAATATAATGAATGCATTTGGATATGTTGTGATTCCTGGAATACCTGCTATTATTCCTTGATCTGCTAGAATAACCAAAATTACTTCTGCTCCAGCTAATGTTCCTAAGATAATTGCAGAAATTGTGAGCACACTCAGCCACTTAAAGTCTTTCTGCAAAGATGCTCTGATAGGATAAACAGTCATACACATAGCAAGACCAAATATTGCTAATCCAACAAATGCAGAGAAATTATCTGTTATTAAAGGCAAACTCAATACGTTGAAAGCTGCCAATAGAATAAGAATATATAATACACCAAGCGCAGCACCAATAATTGTGGAAATGTTAACTATAATATTCGATACTTTTTTGGAATCTCTTTCTTGAACCGTATTCATTTCTTTCTTCCTCCCTCATTTACCTCTTTGAGAATTATAAAAGACTATCCTAATACATTCACACAAATTTTTTATTCTCAAATACTAAGTAGATATTATGAGCTTGGATAAAGATTTTTTCAACAATTTTGAATACAAGCATATAGAATTTGAAGGGGAAGAATTTGAGTTCCCAGTAAAATACTTTGATTTCCTTAGAATGACTGCATTTTTTCCAGCTTCAGCAAGGAAACTAAAGAAATATCTTCCTTCAAAGAAACTCAAGCTTGTAAAACCCTTTCCAGGTATTTCTCTTATTTTTATTATTGCATTCGAATACAGAAAATTAGCTAATATTGAACCTTACAATGAATTAAGGATAGGTTTTCCTGTAATCTTCAAAGATAAAAAGAAAAAATATCAGGGAACTTATGTCATACATCTCCCAGTTTCAACTGAAGATTCTTGTGCTGAAGGGATAGAGTTTTGGGGTTATCCAAAATTCGTAGCTGATATAATTTTTGAAGAAACTAAACACACTCAAATTTGCAGTTTAAAACATGAAAATCAAGAAGTTCTCTCACTTGAAATTAGAAAATTAGATACCAAAGTACAATACACTGAATCGAATAGTTTTACTGTAAAAGGAAGCAAATTATTGCGTACAGTTATTAAATCACAAGCATTATCTGGAGTTAACAGAGAGAAAGGTGAAGCAATATTGTCTCTAGGTGATCATCCAATCTCTAAAGAACTCAAACTTTTGCTACTCAGAAATGAATCAGTAGGACATAGATATGATCCCAAAGTACAGATGATATTACCATTAGCTGAAGAGGAGTATGATTTGTGAGTTAAATCTTGATTAAAGAGATTTTTAACCATATTGGTAAGTTCGAGAGAACAGTTTTTTCAATTGAATAATTTTTTGAAAAAGTACTTTTACTCAGAATCTCTTCCACTTCGCTCAAAGTATAAGTTATTTTCAATTGTTTATTTAAGAGTCTCTTAGCTACTGGTCTTTTATGTGGTTTTATCTTTTTCAGATTTTCTTGAAGAGATTTCTTGAACATAACCTCATTATAATCAGTATATGTTTCAAATAGTAGAGCTGAACTGTTATTTTTTAAGATTCTATGGATTTCATTTAAGCCTCTTATCGGTTGATCCCAAAGATAAAAGCTCCCAGTACAGGTTACTAGATCAAAGTAGTTAGAATCAAATTCAGTTTTCGTTATGTTACAATGTAAAAGCTCAATTTCAAGACCTTCAAGATTTTTTTTCGCTCGATTATACATTGATTTGGATAAATCTAACCCGTAGAGTTTAAGTTTGGGATTCAATTTATGGATTCTCTGTAATAATCTACCTGGTCCAATACCAACATCCAGTATCTTACCAGTCTTAACTTTAGATAGAATCTCTTTTGTTATTTCTTCTATCTGGATTCTTATCATTTCACTGTCCATTAGTTTCTCATAAAAAATCGCACCAATTTTAGGAATTTTTTGGTAAAAAACTTCTCCCCGAGTTTTTTTAGTTTGTATCCAGAGTGAACGTTTCCTTTTGGACATTATTTTATTCAATTGTTTAAGTTCTTAAAGAATTTTACTCATTAATTTCTATACTTTTCTTTATAATTGTCTCAAGGTTTTCCATCTTTGCAAATTAATATTTTTTAGATTTAATGTATAAAATCAAATACTCTAGCACCTTAAGCCTGTAAGCTTGACCTATGCAAGAAGGATGACCTATAAGATTAAAGACACTTAAACGATCAGATTCTTCATCTAGTTCAAAGCAAGAATCTAATTGTGATTTCCATCTTTCAAGAACCAAAGAAGGTGTATTTAGATGACTGGATTAGGTTTGAAAGCATCATAGACTAGAGTTTATTAATACATATAAATAATTTCAAACACAATTAATTAGATAATGAAGTTTAATTAAAACTGGAGTTGTGTATGTGTCTGATGAATTTGATTTTGATAAATACTGGCTAAGAGTTTTTTCTATGTGTTTAGATGATGAAGTTGGAGAAAAAATACGTGATGAAATACTTCTAGGAAGTGAAAAAATTTCCTCTAAGACAGACCGTGAAGAAGTTTTTCAGTGGACAAAGCAAGCTTTAGCTAAGCTTGATTCTTTTGTTGACGAAGAGAAGAAAATAACTATTATGACTGGATGTGCTTGCCAATATCCAAGAGCGAATTTACAAGATCTCAAGAAGTTGTATGCAGAAACAAAGGATTTGAAGTTAATCCATCAGAAGATGCAAGAAGAATTTGAAATCTTCATTGATGAAAAATTAATGCTTGAAGATAAATATAAACAAGAAGTAATTAAGAGGAGTATGGGAATGGCTGGAAAACTTGAAGGAAATAAGATAATTGCTACAAAGATTCCTAAGAGCGCTTTTGTTAAAGATTGGTTTGAGGAATCAGATCCAGCTAAGAAGAGAGCTATTTACTGCCATTGCCCAAGAATAAGAGAAGCAATGGACACTCTAGATAATGAATTACCATTGTATCACTGTTATTGTGGAGCAGGATTTTACAAAGGAATGTGGGAAGAGATCTTACAACAACCAGTAGAAGTGGAAGTTCTTGAAACCGTTATGAATGATGGAGAAGTCTGTAAAATCGCAATAGAGCTACCTGAAAATATCTAGAAGAAGTTCAAGAACGTATAAATTAATAAGTAACTTATTTTTCACATCTTTATGAAAAAATCAAAAGTATATATGGTTAATACAGATGATTTAGATGAGGGTTTCTCTCTTATCGATAGACTTACTCTGCTCTGGAATCATGAGGAAATTAACCTTAAAGATTGGATAGAAGAAAATGATATTGTAGCAATCAAGACACATTTTGGTTCTAGAAATCAGACTCGACATTTGCGTCCAATGTATATTAGAAGAATCGTGGATTTAGTTAGAGAAGCTGGAGGAATTCCTTGGGTTTGTGAAGGTGTTGGATTAGGTTGGGATGAAAATAACAAGGAATTTACAATGGCTAATGGCCCTGGTTTTCTTGCAGTAGGCAACAGACATGGTTTTAATTCAAGCACTTTGAACTCTACAGTAATCATGGATGATGGTACAGTTGGAACAGATGTTTTTATGGTTCCAAATGAGAAAGGTAAGTACATTAAGAATGTAGATTTAGCAATGGGCTTGAGGATGGCTGATAAAGTACTTATCGTTGCTAGATTCAAAGGACATGGAGGAGCAGGCTTCGGTGGAGCCTTAAAGCAACTTGGAATTGGATGTGTAGGTGTTCAAGGCAAAGGTGGAGCCCATTTTGGTGGAGGAGAAAATATCTACGTAAAAAATCCAGACAATTGCACAGGATGTGGAAAATGTATTCGTATTTGTCCAACTCAATGTTTATCTTTAGATGAAAATAATAAGATTGTTCATGATGCTGATAATTGTATTGGTTGCATAATGTGCTTTGCTAAATGCCATCATGGTATCAAACCAGAGGAAATTGAAGAAAAGAGAATTTTTGCTCTTAAGAAACGAATTCCAAGCTTAGAACAAGTCGAACGTATGATGGATAATGCTGCTGGAGTAGTTGAAGGTATTGGAGAAGAAAGGATTCGATATATCAATATTGCAATTGATATTACAGCTCATTGTGATTGTGCAACAACAGGAGGACATTTACTTGTGCCTGACGTAGGAATCTTCTATTCAAAAGATCCGATAGCAATAGATCAA
>JAGLTP010000700.1 GCA_023135215.1 Candidatus Heimdallarchaeota archaeon | reverse complement strand
GTTCGAATCCCGGTGCGTGCACCAATTTTTCTAAATAGCAAATAAGCAACTATTGACAGAATGAGTTAGTTTTTAAATAACGTTCTTCATATTGTTGGTTGAAGAAAAAGGTGAGTAAAAGTGGCTCGTTGTCAAGATTGTGGAGGGGAAGTAAAGTGGAAACCCCCGTTTTATGTCTGCCTAGACTGTGGATTATCTTTTCGAAGGGGAGAATTTGAGCAAGTGAAGAAGACAATTAAAGAAGAATTCAAAGAGGAGATGGGTGAGAGTGATGAAGAAATCGATAGAAAAGATAGACGACGTAAAAGAGATTATCATGACTGGTTGATGAAGAAAGAGGAGGATTAGCTTTATGACAATTATTGCACAACACCTAAAATGTGATTTTCGAGATCGGTGTGCCTCTTGTAGCAAATATCTTTGGTCTCCCAAACAAAAGGGCAGATATTTTTATTGTTTAGATTGTAAATCAGACATCTTGTGTGACAGAGGATTAATACAAAACTTCTCTACAGATAGAGATGGAATCATACAAAAGAAAAATCTCTGCATGAAATGTAATGCAGAAATTATAGAAAAAATGTGGCCTGAAGATACAATTGAGTTATAGAAAAAGAGAAGGGTTATTCAATAATAACATACAATCCTGGATCATCCATGATGTATATTATTCCTTCTGGATTTTTACTCATATAATCTTTTACTTCTCTTCTAAGTGCATCAACAGGTCCTTCATCGGGTTTCTTTATTGGTGTTGCTCTGTAAATTTTTAGTTCTTCGCTATCCATATTTGATACAAACTTCAGATTACCTTCCCCTATTGTTTTGAGAATACGAAGAGAATCAACGGGCTTTTGATTTCCAATCTTAAATGTGTCTTCTGTGCAGTAGTTATCTAAAATATATTCCAAAGCTTCTTGTAAGGACATATCTTTGCTTTCTATCATAACTTTCTCATAGTTAACATTGCCAATTTTGTCTGGCAATGGTGCTACAGCAATAATTTCGCTATTTCCATCTTGACCCACAGCGTTCCATGCTGCATGAATTCCCTTTCCTGCTTGATAGAGGTTAATTCCCCAACTTAGCATTCCAGAAATTACTATGTTTCCTGGTTTAGAAAGTTTTACAGTTCTCATATCTACGATGATATCCGTAGCTTTGTCATGTAAATCAACAAGATCACCAGCGTTGATATAAACAATTTCTCCTTCTGTAACTATAGTGTCTATACCAAAAATAATTACTTGTTTCTTAACAATACTCACCATATTTTTGATATCAGTAATAACAGGATTTTCATCTGTACTACCTAGACTACAACCTGGTACAAAACCAAATTCTCTATGAAACATTTTTGGATGATTAATCCTTACTGTTTGTCTAGCGGCTATTCCAGGACACATTTCTTTAATTGTTCCAGCTACTCCTGCAAAATAATGCAGTTCACTGTCTGTGATTGGCACTAGAATTGATGATTCAAAAACTAAATTATCGAAACCCATTGGAGTTCCAGCATCGCTTTCACCAATCATCTTTACATTTTTATCGCAATCATGTGCAACGATGTTGTCTCTGTATTTTGTGTAAATGGGCTCTCCAACAATTTTTGGGTATTCATCTTCCCTGGGTAATCGATGTGTGCCTGTTGCGATTAGAACTCGGAAATCCTTCTCAGGAACACCAAGTGATTTAATACGTTCAATCATAATTGGTAAGATTATCTTTGTATGTAGATTAGGCCTTGTGTGATCATCTACGACGAAAGTTATCGGTTTTCCTTCTGTATATTTCTCCTTTACTAATTCATCGAAAGAAACATCGTAACCTATGGGATTACTCAAAACTTTGTCTAACCCTTCTTCTATTGTTCCTTCATACATCTTTTCTTTTGAAAACTTAGGGGGATGAAGAAACTTTGTCTGATTTCTATATTCCTTTGGAATGAAGAAATTAATTATTTCATTTCCCCACGAAATAGGTGTATCTAAATAATCGTCATTCATGTTTTTTTCCCCTCAATATGATTTATAAAATCTATCGTTTGGCAACTTTTTTGCCTTAATCAAGCTTTAATCAGTTAACTTTTAACTGTTTTTCATCCCGAGAAATCAATGGCATTTAAAGAAGCTAAACTACACCCTTCACGAACAATTAACATTCGTAGAATGTTCTTTGTATTCTTAATTAACGGTCTCTGTAATGGTTTCTACAATGTTATTTTGCAGCCTTATCTTGTAGATTTTATTGATTCTGAATCTCTATTTGGCTTGGTAATGACTTTAGCTTCTTTGGCACAAATTTTACCCATGCTCCTTGCAGCAAAAGTGAGTGATAGAATCGGAAGAAAAAGAGTATATCTTGCCGGAACTTTTCTTGTTATTCCTGCAATAATTCTATTTGCA
>JAGLTP010000070.1 GCA_023135215.1 Candidatus Heimdallarchaeota archaeon | reverse complement strand
TTACTAGTCGGAGCATAAACCTCACCATGTCTAATGCCATCACGCAAAAGAAATTCCCATAGAAAAGGAGAAAATTTCATCCTTTCTTCTTCATTAGGATAAATAAGACAAACTAGAGGATCATTATGAAAGGCTCTTGTAAGTATCATTGAAGCTTTTTTAAGATCCTTCATTGTAAGTAAATATAAATTCTCAACAGACATCTTTAACCAAATATATTTCAGAAACCTAGTTGAAAAGAGTTACTAAAAATACATAAAACTAATCTGTTCTTATTTAGTTTTCTTTACCTGGAAGGCCATTTAATATCGAATTTAATTTCCTTAGCAATAGCTCTATAAAACTTCATTACAATGCTATGTTCACTTATCTGGGTTTTTGATATGAAGATTAAACCATACTCCAGTAAATCGTTGAGATGTCTTTTGATTGTTCCTGGATTCATCCCAGTAGCATGTTTTAAGCCGATTATAGTCATTTCCTTTTCAATTAGAAGTTTTAGAATAGTACTTTTCTTTTTATGAAAAACTGTGGGGACAGCTGAAGGATCTGTTATAGTGATTATTTCTTTTATATGGGGCTCATCACTCGCTCTTTTATCCTTCTCTGATACCATAATCCTCACTTTTCATTTTCTTTTTTCACTGTTTCTCTTTTTGAAGTTGTTAAGGTTTTAATTCTCTCAAAATCAACATTATTGTAAATTCTAGTTGCTATTAAGGCAAGCATTGGAAAACCTATGAATAATTTGTATAATAGAAGAATGATGGCTATTGTTTGCATAACTGGAATCCATGCAGTTCCTGTTAAAACTGGATAGGAGAATTGGAAAACCATCGCTAGAATGAAGGATGGAGAAATAAATAGCAAAAAATAAACTCCCCATGTTTTTATTAGACGTTTCCATTCTTTTCTTACAATTCTAAAAGATTCTCTGAATCCATTTTTCAGATTACCTTGAGCTGTTACACTCGGTAAAGTATTACTAAAAACTACCAAAATAACGAAGAATATTAGAAATCTTAAGATTTCAAAGGTTATTACAAGAGCATCAGAAGATAACCAAGGACTCGTTTCAGCATTTACTTCCCTAATGATATTAGGCATGAAAAAACTAAAACCTGTTACAAAAGTTAAGAGAATATATTTCCACCAATGTTCCTTAAAATAGCTGAAAGATTTCTTAAATTCAGAAAACATATCCCCTGAAGTGAAAATATCATAAGCTAATCCAAATTGACAATATAGGAACCCTACCATTGTTAGATAAGCTAAAATTGGTAGAATAATCCATACTCTAAAGGTTATATCTCTATCACTTGATCTTCGAGGTATGAGGTCTGTAAGAACCAAATCTGGGGAAAGTGCGAAAACCAATATCAGAATTCCAATCATTATAGATATAACTATAAGAAATGCCAAAAAAGCAAATAACTCTGTTGCAAGAAAAGATTTGTAGTTCGCTTTAAAGAACTGCCAACTAATTTTAAAATCAGTTTTTGTTTCTGAAACCTTGGTGGATTTCATGATATTCATCATCCTTCTTTGTTATTTATTTCTTTCTGGTTGAAAATAAAAAAGTGAGAAGAAACAATTTCCTCACGTTTTTTTTATTTCTGTTGTCTTCTCCTGAATAAGAAATATGCAGCTACAAGGAGTATCGCTGAATAAATCACCATACCAATTATTGCTCCACCTACGCTTGGGGTTATCCATTGCATAATTGTTGGAGCATCTCCCCCAGGATGAGGACCAGCCCCCAGAAATCCTTCAACAAATCTATCTGTGGGCATTGCAAAGCTTTGTGTTATAATGTTTGAGTAGTAAGTCAAAATGAATAACGGTTCTATTTCTACTCCTGTTATGGTTAAGATTGTGCCTCCTAATGTGAATACCATAAGTATCATCACTAAACTTACAACTATGGTTGTAGATGTTTTCCTCATAAAACTACTAAAGAAGATTACCAGTGAGAGTACTAAAAATGTATAGAGCAAAGCCCAACCTAATGAAGCCCAAGTTTCAACAGGTAGAGATGTATATTTGATCGCAGCTGCAATTACAACTAGTATATAGTAGAATATAACAGCTAAAGCTGATAGTAAATACCTAGCAATTAGTCGTCCTACAAAAAGACGTCCTTTAGTTATTTTTGGAAACAATAAATTACCTGTTTGTTTATCATAATCTAAAGCAATTATGTTTCCGCCAAACATCGTTGCAATAATCAGAATAAAGAAACTAATCATCCCCAGATATGAAGTGATATACTCTGTTGCTGTTTCGGGAATCTCTTCTAACCTTCTTTCTGTGATAATATTGATTATTAGTGAAAGTAAGAAGGTAAATCCTGCTACAAACAATGCAATAATACCATTCTTTACATTTCGTCTAAGCTCAAATCTAGTTGTAGCTCCTACTTGATCTAAGCTTCTCATAAACCCTATAGGCTTCTTTTCAAATTTTGATTCTAAATTCCCTTCTTGTGTTATTGACATTATGAACCCTCCATTATTCCTGCTGCTTCTTCAGCCTGTTTTTCAGCACCAGGATTTCTAATCGTAATCATTCCAGACAACAATCTGATATACAACTCTTCAAGACTGCTGGTTCTAGGAACAGAAAAATCTACAACATCGATTTCATTTTGAGCTAGTTCTTTGAATATGCGGCTTTGATTCTCCAAACTTCCATCAA
>JAGLTP010000007.1 GCA_023135215.1 Candidatus Heimdallarchaeota archaeon | reverse complement strand
CGATACTAGAAATTATGCGAGATTTCTGGAATAAGGAACATGAAAAAGCAGGATATGAAATTGTGCAAACTCCCCATGTTTATAAAGAAAATGTTTGGCAGACCAGTGGGCATACTGAATACTATGTTGAAAAAATGTTCCCCGTCGACCTGAAAGGGGAGAAATGGTATATCAAACCCATGAATTGCCCAGGACACATGATGATTTTTAATCGTCGCACTTATTCATACAAAGAACTTCCTGTTAGAATTGGAGAAATGGGAACTGTGTACAGATATGAACTTTCTGGAGTTCTTCATGGATTATTCAGGATTAGAAGTATTACTCAAGATGATGCTCATCTATTCATGTTGTCTGAGCAATTGGAAGACGAAATTGTTGGTGTCATTCAAATGGTTAATCATTTCTACAAGGTCTTTGGTTTTACTGAATGGGAATTTTTCATAAGTACTAAACCAGAAGAAGCCATTGGTACTGAAGAAGGTTGGGAACATGCAACTAATTCTCTTAAGAATGCTCTATTGAAATTAGACCACCCCTATAAAATTAAAGCTGGTGAAGGGGTTTTCTATGGACCAAAAATAGATGTGGATGTCAAAGATGCTATAGGGAGAAAATGGCAACTAGCTACAATTCAAGTTGATTTCAATCTCCCAGATCGATTTGATATAAATTACATAGGGGAAGATGGACAAAAACATAGACCATTTATCATTCACAGAGTAATCTATGGTGCAATGGAAAGATTCCTTGCTATATTAATAGAGAATTATGCAGGTAAACTGCCTGTATGGCTTAGTCCAATTCAAGCTACTGTAATTCCAATTACTGATGAACACATAGAATATGCTAAACAAGTTACCTCGAATCTCAAAGAGGATGGAATCAGAGCTCAAGCAGATTTAAGTGGGGAAAGAATGGAATATAAGATTCGTCAAGCTACTATGCAAAAAATCCCCTATATCATAAATGTTGGAGATAAGGAAGTCGAAGCACAAACTATAGCTGTTAGATCTCGAGGAAATAAAGTTGAATTTGGTGTAAAAATAAAAAATCTTGTTGCAAAAATTCACAAGCAAATGGAAAATTATGAATAATATACACCATTCATTTATTTTTTCCCATTTAAAATTAATTTTGGGCAAATATTTTAAAGAAGTAATAGAAACTTCGCTCAATGGTTTGGGTATCTTACGGGATAGGTATTTTTTCAATCATCGCACTGATTATTGGATTGATTCTAGTAATTATGAAGCAAATAAAAACATCCTCAATCTCTGTTTATTATTTCATTTCATTAATTGTATTTGCAATGTTGTGGATAATAGGAGACTTGATACTGGTTTACATGAGTCAAATCAATTTTGAAAGAGCAGCATTGTTTTGGTCAAAATTCAACACTATAAGCAGTATGGTTGCTATGGTTGCGACAATTCTATTCGTTAGAACACTTACGTCTAGACAACTACTAAATTCTACTCTAGTTGTTATAACTTTCTTCTTGTTTGGAGGTTTAGTTGGTACAACTTTGTCATCTGACTATTCCATTGTTTTACAAGAAGTTGCAGGAGGTAAGTTTGATTTCTTTATAGCAAATACTGGTTATGTGTGGATTTTCTTTGATGGATTTTTAGTCATTTTTGCAGGTTCAGTTTTTCTCGGGTACCTGATAAGACAGACTTTGTTCTTAGAAAAAGATCATAGAAAAACATTATCGGTTATGATTGTGGGTGTGATTATTGCTTATTTCGTCAGCATTATTATCTACGTAGTAAGAAAAGTAATCTATGCTATTACGAATGAAATCGTTATGCTACATATGGAATTAATTTCAGTGGCCGTGGGAACGCTTCTTATGAGCTATTCAATTTACCTTGGTGGAGTTGAAGCTTTTTATTACTCGTCAGAAATATCCTCAATTTTCATTTATAACAAAGATGGCTATGT
>JAGLTP010000699.1 GCA_023135215.1 Candidatus Heimdallarchaeota archaeon | reverse complement strand
ATCTATTATTATGAAAGTCTCAAAGATTTAATGTTCACTGTAATGAAAGAATCAGGCATTGATACTAGACGATTTGAGCTTGTCTCGAATATAGGAGAAGCAGTTGAACAAAGTAATGAGTTCAAAAGTTATGTAATGGAACATCAAGAAGATCCAAGGATTGTACAATTAAGAGAATTCTTGAATCCCGAACCTGAACCTATTCTTCCAACTTTTGGAAAATTAGATTTAGAATTCGACCTCACTGAATATGATATTGTCGAAATGGTTTTGATTGAGAAAGAAACATACTCACCAATTATTGGAGCTTCCTCACAATCTAATGTGAATATAGAAAAATCAATGGATTATCTTATTGGATTACATCATCTAAAAAGTCAGATAAGGGATTTGGGAGATGATATAGATCCTACTGGAAGTATTATTTCATCTGCTGATCGAACTGTTCATGGAATGATCTTTAATCTTGCAACTAACTTTCTATTAGTAACATCATTTTCGGAGATTACAGATCAGAAAAAGGAAATTCTATATGAACTAATATTCAAATTTGCACAATCAACTGGGGAAACAGCGATAAAAGTGGAGAAACCTAAAGCAGTAGAGGTTCCTGTTGAAGCTGCTGTAGACGCACCTCCTCCATCAGCACCTCCAATGGAAGTAGCACCAGTAGAAACAACTGAAGACATTCCCATTGAAGAGACTCCTGTAGAGGTTATGACTGACACTTCTCTAGAGATTGTTGAAGACATACCGGTAGAAATGACACCAATAGAGTTTGCTGAAGAAATCCCTGAGATTATTCCTGAGGTTCAAGTTGAATCCGAAACTGAAACTGCTTCTGAACCTGTAAAGGTAGCTGAAAAACCTGCACCTCCTAAAGTTATAGAACCAGTTGCTCCAACTGATTCTGTTCCTAAAATTGCTTCTGATACCCCAGTAGATCCTAAGCTTAAAGGAGAGTTAGCTGCTGGTCTGAGTGAGATTCTAGAAATTCCAGCTCCAGGTGATGTGGAAACTGTTTTGGAAGGAAAATCAGAAGTAACTGAAGAGCTGATGCAAGAAACTGGAACATTTGTAAGTGGAGAGATGGATGTTACCTCAGAAGAGGAACCAGCACAAGAAGTTGCTACAGTATCTGAAGACGCTCCTGCTCCAATCGAATTCGACGCAAATGATATCAAAGGTTTTGCTAGCTTCTTAATGAAAACAAAAGATGAAGTTCCTGAAGGTATTTTTTCAAAGGAAGCAATCAAAAGTATGTCAGACTTCTTAACAAAAGGAGTGACAAATAATAAAGAAATTAAAGAAACAGAAGAACAAGAAGAATAATTATATTGGTCTACTGTTATCATATCTTCTATATTCAAGATCACTATCCAGAAAAACAGGTATTTCTCTCATACCTTCAATACATTCATGGATAGGATACATCTCGATTGTAGTTACTCCAAATCCTGCTGTAACTTTTATTCCTCTTTCAAGTTTTTCGGAATTTTCAACAGCTACATCAAGAATTGATTTTTGAACCTGCTTACCACAAATGTCACACTTGACATTCACTTTAACATCGAACCTTCGTTCAAGATTAGCTACCTCTCTAACTTTACCATCTTCTAAGTATTTGGATAGAGATGATTTCATCTTTGCCTTTGCCTGTCCTATTAGTTCATCAGGTTGGAAGATATGCATTACCTTTCCGCTAAGTTCTAGGAATTTACCCCGAGTATCTGCCAAATCAGGAACGTGTTCAAACACTGCTGTAAGTACTAAATCATTTTCAATTTCCCTCATAAAAACACAATAATTGCCTAACGAGAACATTGCATAATCCATTACCATTCCAGGGAAGAAAGTGTTGGAAAGCTCATTCCTTAATCTTTCATAATTAACGCCAGCTAGAGCTTCTGGCTGGGAATAAAGAACAAGACCATGAGTGGTTGATACTGCCAAAAATGATAATTCATATTCTCCTACAACATCTTTGATCTCTAGTGTTTTAGCATCATCTTTTGGGAAAATTAAAGCGAGAATCTTTTGCATAGCATCCCAGAGTGTATCTTCAAAGATTGATGTACCATATATTTCCGCATTCCCCATACTAGAAACTTCAAATATGTCTTTGATAGATTGAAGGACCGCTTCTCTTTTATTGACAGGAACAACATCCATTTTATGAGCAAACACGTATATCCTTGCAGTTCTGCTTATTTCTTTGACATTTTCAACTGTTAAATCGAAATAATATTTAGATCTCATCACATTGGCAGCATCAGATACATCTACAACAAAGATAACTGCTTTTACATCAGAAAATGTTCTTTCTTGATACTGTTGAAAAACTTCGTTTAAGTAAGCGCTCTGCCCCCCTACGTCGAATAAGTTTATGGAACTTCCTGCGATGTTAAACAGTTTTCTATTAATTCTGACTGTTGCTGGATTCTGTGATGTGGACTCTGGAGCAAATCCCTCAAACACTACTTGTCTAATGGAGGTTTTTCCAGATTGTGATAGTCCCAATATGGCAATTTTGGATTCCAAACCTTTGCTGTCAA
>JAGLTP010000698.1 GCA_023135215.1 Candidatus Heimdallarchaeota archaeon | reverse complement strand
TTGAAACCCAAGCTGATAATAGATATGGTTCTATTAGATTTAAGTCATGTCCTTTATCTAGGAGCAAAGCAGTTTCAATCATATTTTCTGCTGATTCATTTTCTTTAAGAAGAATGTTCAGTTCAGCTATGTTTATCGCACTAATCGCTT
Source organism: Candidatus Heimdallarchaeota archaeon (assembly GCA_023135215.1). Next base: position 1,100 of record JAGLTP010000698.1, on the reverse strand, counting down.
GAGCTCTTGGAATATGTGAAACTAATTCATAAATTTGTAGAAGCAATTTTATACTTTTTTCAAAATCTCCTCTTGCAAGTTCAAGTTTGGCAGAATTGTTTAAGAGACTAGCTCTATCTGCTGATAATCCTGTTTTTTCTGTTGGGACTAGCGCTGCCCCCATCATATTTTGAGCTTTTCTGAATTCTCCTTTATTGATAAGAACAGTTGTAATAAGATTCAAAGCAACAGATTGGAAATATGGATCATCCATTTTGACTGCAGTTTGAAGAATTCTTCTAGCAAGATCATCTACTTTATCAAAATGGTTAATCTGAAGGTAAACTTGAGCTCCCAAAGTGAGAATCAATAATGTAAAAAGCTTATTCTCTAGCTCATCAGGATATTTGTCAAGGAGGTGTTCTATTTCCCCTAATGTTGCAATAGCCATTTGATAATTATGTTCTCCATAAAGGAGTAAAAATTCCATACTAGTTGAAATGAATGCATTACGAGGGAGATCTAAAGCTTCAGTAAAATTTTGTTGAAATCGGAGTTTTAGACTAACTATTTTATTTGTCATACTCAGCCTTGCATAAGCGTATGCTCTGTAAAGATAAAACTCTGTTTTCTCAAAAGATTCAGTCAAAAAGAGAACCGATTGAAAATCCCTTAAACAGATCGATGCATCAACTGCTAAGTCACGAAACTCTTCAGTTATATCATTAGCTGAAGCATAGCTTATACATTGTTTTGCAAAATTGCTGAGTGCGTTTGTATCTTTCTTATCAATGTTTTCTATTAAGTCTTCTAAGATTTTTTCTTTGAATAATTTTTCGTGTCTGTTAGCAAAGGGTGCAAACATCTATTAACCACCATTCTTAAGGTAGAAATTCTCCTCTCTTTTGTTTTACTTAAACTGAATTTCCTAATAGTCTATTGATGATTCTTGTTATTTAAATCTTTCAGCACTAAAGTAATAACATCGATATTTCATATACGTTCTTCATCACACGATATTATCTGAGTTGATTCACTTTCCTTCTCTTTATTTTTCAAGAATTTTTGCATAATTATTGGAATCATAATTGCAATTGGATACCCTAGTGTAGCTATGGGAA
>JAGLTP010000697.1 GCA_023135215.1 Candidatus Heimdallarchaeota archaeon | reverse complement strand
AGTACAAATCCATTTGCTCAAGCCATAATTCAATCCTTTAAACAAATTTATGGTCATGATCCAAAAGTTTGGCCTATGGTAGGAGGTTCAGGTCCAATGTACCTTTTCGAAGATGTTCCCATAGTTTCAATTGGTACTGGTCATCCAGATGGTAACGCTCACGCACCTAACGAGAATCTTTACATTGATGATTGGTTCAAGGGAATGAAAACTATCGCAACGATTATTCACACATTCTAATTCATAGATTAGGAAAGGAGTAAAGTTTTTTTACATCTTCACTCTTTGCTATCTTACATGTGTGATACTGTTGTAGCATTAGGAAATTCAACAAAAGATGGAAGTATCATTTTTGGCAAAAACAGCAATAGAGAACCGAATGAAGTTCATAATATAGAGTATATTCCAAAAGAAAAATATAAACCAAATTCAGAAGTAAAATGTACTTATATAAAAATCCCTCAAGTAGAAGAGACTTATGATGTTCTTCTTCTAAAACCCTTCTGGATGTTTGGTTGTGAGATGGGAAGCAACGAATTTGGAGTTACTATTGGTAATGAAGCAGTATGGACAAAAGAACCTGTAAAAGAAGTCGGATTATTAGGAATGGACGTAATTCGGTTAGCTCTCGAGCGTTCAAAAACCTCAATGGAAGCTCTCGAAACAATAACAAGTTTATTTGAAAAATATGGACAAGGTGGACCTGGAAAACGGGAAACAGGTAAAGCTAGATTTTATCATAATTCATTCATTATTGCAGATCCTGAGGAAGCATGGGTACTTGAGACTATAGATAGATTTTGGATTGCAGAAAAGGTGAAAGATATTAGAGCAATTTCAAATACTCTTTCTATTGGTAATGAGTTTGATTTAATTCAACCAGATCTTATTAAATATGCTATAAATCAAGGATATTGTAAATCAGAAGAAGAATTTCATTTTTCTAGATGTTTTATTCCTAGTTTCAAAATCTATCATGTTCTAAAAGATTCTCAGGAGAGATCTCAATTTTTCGCTAAAGCAAAGGAAAGACAACAATGTACAACCTCGTTTTTACTTAAAAGGAAAGGAAAAATAGCTCCGAGTGATGTAATGTCTATTTTACGTAGTCACAACATTACTCCAGAAAGAGAGGATAATTGGTTTGCATCTAAAGCGAAAGCGAAAAGCCCTTGCCAACATAGTACAGGAATAACAGTTCCTGATCAAACTGTAGGTTCTCATGTTGCTCAGCTAAAGAGAAATATTCAAGTACATTGGGTAACAGGTGCATCAGCCCCTTGCACTAATATCTTTAAACCAATTTTTATGCCAAAACCTGGATTGACACTTAATTTAAAGCCTGGAAATGAATTTTACAATCCAGAAACTCTCTGGTGGCATCACGAAGTACTCCATAGATTAGTTCTTCAAGATTATCAGAAAAGACTTAATGCATATAAAAAAGAGAGAGACGAATTAGAGGATAAATATACTAAACAAGTTGATGTTCTCTTGGCTAATCTATCATCACCACTCTCTGATCAAGATATAAAAAAGATGAAGAGTATAACTAAGATTGCTTTTGAGGAAAGCAGAGATAAGACAGAGCAATGGATAAAGCGAATAAATACACTTCCAATCCAGAAAAAACCTAACCTATTTTACCGAGAAAAATGGCGTAGATTGAATGAACACGATAGGATAAAATTTGATTAGTTAGTGCGCGAATTCAGTGGTGCCGTTCTTATCATAGCAAAAAGCTCGAACGGTAAAACCTACATCATCATTCACGCTAATAAAAATTAGAAAACACCTAAATTAACATTCCTTTTGCGATAAATTTAATTTAGATACTGGGAAACTGTCTGTAATGAAAGAAGTTGTCAATGATTTTTTAGAGAAAGAATATCAAGAGATTATCAAAGTTCATCAGCTTCGTACGCTTTTTGAGCGTTATACAACAATGAGCAGTGAGCTAGTTGAGGAATATCAGAAACAGTATTCCCGCTCAACTATCCTTATTGTTTCAGCTTTATACACAGCTGATTACACAATTATGTCTTCAGAAGTCAAATTTGAGCTTGAAGATAGTGCTCGTAGAAAAGAAATTGTTGAGTTTTGGATGAATTTAACACTGCCTAATGAAGAAATGTGGTATGAAGTGACTTACTTAGTAGCTTTTACTTACAAAGTAACCTCACTAATGAGAAAAAGATATTATTATCTTCTAGATAGGGGAGTAGCAAAACACATAGCATCAGCTATGGTTTCTGATTACTTTGCCCGTCATCTTTTAGAATTTGTTAGAGATAAATTAAATTATCTCCCTCAATGGTGGATTACATATCTGATGGAAACAGCTCTCTGCCAATCCACCTTTTCGAAAACACAAGAAAAATGGGCAAACAAACAAAGTAGTTTGCACTCAAACGAAACAGGCCTAATTGCTAATTTAGTATTCAATCATTTCATTAATGAAACTGAGGGAGAACCAAATCCTGCAGTTCCAATTCCATATTTAAGTGAAACAAATTTGTTTTATTACATTACTTGGGAAAGAGATGGATCCAAAGGTGAAAGATTCGAATCGATTTTATCTGGCAACAAAACAAATCAACTATTCAAGGAATTTAAAAAATCAGTTCCTCTTTTAAGTGTAAACTATCCTCATATACTCAAATATCTTCGTCTGGCTAGTAGAGATGTGGAATCTCCATCCGCAACTAATTTTTTTATTGTACATGCTAAATCAGAAAATGCAGAAGGGTGGATAGGTTTACTAAGTCCAATCGATGATATCAATCTCAAAGATGTAGAAGCATTATTGAGACTTAAAATAGATGATATACGAGCCTTTAGTTACTATCACAAAGATTTGTCTCAGATTGATACCTTGCAAAGAAAGAAGGAAGAAAGACAAATAGTGGAAGAGGAAATTGAAAAAGAAGAAGTAGAAGAATTAAAACCAAAAGGTGTCTTGAGTAGATTTTTTGGAATCTTTAAGAAGAAAAAGAAAAAGAAAGTAAAAGCTCCATCAAAACCAATTATTAAGGTTCAACCTTTTGATACTTGGACAAGACTAATACTAGACGAGTTAATTATTGCAAGTGTTTCTGGTATTGGACTTGGTTTAGAAATATATGATTCATATCGTGAAGATGCCTATGTAATTAGCGGAGTAATTGAATCAGTAAAACGAAAAAAACAACCAGAATTTATCGCTGAAGAAGATCGAGGAGAAACACGTCCCACAACATTTTACTCAGAAAAATCTATTAATTTTCCATCAGAGTTTCTAGACCCTATAATTAGTGTTTTAGATGTCGCTAAAATCTTTATCCCAGCATCTACAAAGAGAAGCATAACCTCAATCATACCTGAAGAAGCGTTCTATGAAGTAAAAACAAATCCAAATATGTTTAGATTAGTAGAATTTGTAAGTGAAGAAAAAATAATTATTGGAATTCTAGCTGAAATAGAAGAACAAACTGCAATAACGTATGCGAGAGGGGAACCAAAATATCAAAGACGCTCAATACAGAGAAAAGCTAGAGAAA
>JAGLTP010000696.1 GCA_023135215.1 Candidatus Heimdallarchaeota archaeon | reverse complement strand
TCTTCCTCTATGTCTTCCTCAACCTCTTCTTCAATTTCTTCTTCCATTTTTATTTCAATTCCTTCATCAATTTTATTATCATTTTCTTCTTTTTTAAACTTCAGAGCAGTATCTTTCGTTAAATCAGCAATTTGATCATCAAGTTTTTCTTGTAGTTTTTCCTTGAGTTTTGATTTAATTTCATCTTCTTCCAATCTGAAACTCTCCTAAATTAAAGAAAGTTATTTCATTATTAAATATATATACGAAAGAGGCAAAAAGAGAAAAATAACTAGAGGGAATTCTTCTTGTTGAAGAAAACGTTTTTGTCGGGATATTTTATTCTTTTTCCTAAGTAGAAACTAATTATTTTTACTCTTCAGATTCTTTTTCATTAAAACTTATCCATTTCATTCTATTCATCATCAAATCAACATCTAATCTCGGAGAAATGTCTTTAGTTGCGAGGCCTTGGAATCGAATAACAAACCATTCAAATGAAGCCACAAAGTTGATTCTAGCCCATAATCGTAAGAGAATATCAAAACAAAATATTACAAACAAAGCAGCTATCATGGGCCAATGAACAGAATGATAACCAAATGTTCCTTGCTGAAGAAAATTGATTGATCTAAAAGGACTTACAATTAGTGTTAATAGCCATCTTCCAAACATTTCATAGATTTGAAGACAGAAAACAGATAGAGATACCATTGACCATAATCTGAAGTACTTTACGACAGGATTTTTTGCGAATTTTGCAGCTTTTCCTCTAAATTCAACGAGTCTAAGAAAAAGTATGACAACTAGCAGCTGGGTCCCAATTTGTAATAAGAAACTTGCAATAGATGGACGTCCAGTTGGTAAAAAAGAAAATCCAAGGACAATTAGAACAATGCCACAGATAACCATGACTAGACCAATTATTGAACCCCATAGTAGTATTCTCTTTGAGGGTTTTTCTTTAGATAGAGTCATACCTATTATTGAACCAATAAACGATGCGCCAATACATGGAAACAGTGGTAATTGATCACCCACTAGCCATACAAGAATAAACGTTCTTGGAGAAGCGTTGAGCGTTTGAACATATTGATCTGGCCATTTTCCAGAAAAATAGTCTATGCTATCAATAGGTAATGTTTCAGGTACAAGCCAATTCATTTGGTCAACCCATTGATGAGCAAAAGGAGTTATGATAACGATGCCTAAAAAGATAGCACAATAGATGATTAAATTTCTACTATATAATCTGCTTCCTCCATTACGCATTAGCAAGAAATGAATAATTGAATTAATGATGACGCTCCAACCAATTATCTGCAAAGCTTTCATAACAAACAGAGCTTTCCAGGCTGGATAAAGATTCGTCCAATCTCCATCCCTTATTGCATAGCCAAGATATCCATGCATCCCAATGAAACTTTCAACTAACCAACCGATGAAAAGTATACCAAATCCTGTAAACAGTTGTTTGTAAAGAACAACTCTTATATCTGCACCTTTCATTGCTCTTTTTGTCATACTAAAGGAATTGACAGAAGCAGAGATAAGAATGAAAAATGTAGCCCAACCTCCCAATGCTAACAGAATTAACAGAAAAATAAGAATGGGGAGAGGGAAAGTATAGAGATTTTCAAATCGATCAGCTACCCAAGTATAATCATACATATGAGTAGAAGCGTGAAAAAACACCATCATCCATATAGCAGCACCTCTCATAAAATCTAAAGAAACAATTCTTTTCTTTGAATCCTCTGTATAATATCTACCAATTTCCATCGAAGTCAAGACTTTCCACTTAAGAGGTGTTACTATATCATGTTTTAGCTATCTTTTATTTCTTTCTTAGATAAAACAAGCTTAAAGGTGTGTTAAAAACTAAAATCATGAAAAAGAATTTCTGCCTGAACAGTCTTAAATTATTTCAAGAAATCATGAACTTCCACGGATAATATCATTATATTCTCTTAGGATGCAAATTGCCACCAACATTCCCGTTCCAGTTCCCAAAGGACCGAGAAAACCTACTATTCCAGCAATAAAACCTATGAAAAAACCTCCTAACCACGCTGCAGTTGGGATATATTGATTCAAGTATTTCTGAACAGTTTTCGGATGTTCTCTAAAACCAGGAATCAAAAGATCCTTACTTAGGAAATTTCTAGCAACACTTAAAGAATCCATGCGTGCTGTTTTTGTCCATATTCTGGAAAAGATTCCGCAAAAGATAGTCATCATTATTATATACCCAATAACAAGAGCTGGCTGTTGAGTGATTTTCTCAGGACCGTAAGGAGTGAAAAAAATACCAAGAAAACCTGCAGAAAAGGGGACAGTGACTAAATTAGAAATAAAATATATAACAGAAAATAGTATAGATGATAAAATTACAGGAACATAAAAAGTATACATACTTCTAATTGGATAACGAGTGGGTGCATCAGTTGTTTTTGATTGAGCTGGAATCTCTATTTTTATTGTAACGAAGAAAATAACTATAGCTGCAACAACGAAAAGAAGTAAGAAATCCAGAAAATCATACATTTTATAGGGGTTTAAAAAGGGTGTTAGTAAGTCTCCTCTTACTATTCCTTGGAAGAAAGCAAGAATAGAACCTTGATACCAAATGAATCCTGCAATAGCTTCTTGGTTTAATCCGAGCATTCCTTTAAAGATATTATAACAAACACTTGCTAGTATGAATAGGCTAGTTCCGGAACCTAGACCATAACCTCTCTGGAGTAATTCATCCATCAATATTATCAGTAGCCCAGCTGCGAGTAATTGCACAAGGATAAGTAATTTGCTAAGTATCGAGAGATCCTCTCCATAAATGCCACTGAAAGAAAAAACTAAAGCAAAAGCTATAGTAAATATTATTGCTAATACTTTAGTGGCAATAGCATAGAGCTTTCTATCCTCTTGTTTTGTGAAGTCTACTTTAATTATCTTCAAACCAATTAGTATCTGAAGAATAACTACAGCAAGAGCAATAGGGAGTATACCAAATTCAACAAGACTAGTGAATTGAGATGCGGTAATCACTCGGAATAAAGAAAGTGGATCTGATTGTAGTAAGTGAGTTCTGCTAGGAACACCAATTAATCTTATATTTAAGAGAACAAAGTAAATACATAGAATCCCAAAAGTCCAAGCTAATTTACTCCTCATTATACTTGATATTGATCCTTTTATCTTCGTAACTTCATTTCTCTGATTCATTTTTTTCACAAATTTGAATAATCAATAATTTACACACATTTCTTTAAAAAAAGATTTCGCTTCAAAATATAAAATGATTTCAAGATGAAAGAAAAAGGAATTTCTGCTTGAACAAGAAGGAAATACTATCTTAATTTTAACTTCTGAACAATATTAATAAGAGTATATACATATTATTTTACCGTTATTAAGTGGTCTAAGATTAGAATACTGATGATTTAGAGGTTAAAAGATGCAGAATAAGAACAAATTAATAATTGCTTCAGTATTATTATTACTTTGTTTATCATCGACGAATGTCATTTCAAGCAACGCGTATTGCTATTGGGAAAGAAGATATATTGTTGCTATTTTAACCTTAAAAACAGATCCAGGAAATTACCGAAATTCATCAGTGAAATTAAACTCATATATCCCTCATGATCCCATAAACATCAAGAATGATGCTAATTTTACTGATTATGGTTTTCCTGGTACTGGCAATAAAGAAAGTCCATATAGGATTGAAAATCTATATATTTCTAGCTCTTCAATTGGAATCTCAATTACTACTACATCTCAATATTTCGTGATTAATAATTGTTTCATACAAACCGATTCTGAGTTCAGCATCTTTATTGAAAATATAAAAAACGAAACAGCGATAATAAAAAATAACTTTGTGGAGAGACAGAGTTATTCTTTTCAAAGGCAAGGTAATGTTTTTGTTAAAAACTCTGCTGGATGCCAAATTCTAAATAACACTAGTGGCTATGATGAGCAAGTTAAACTCGAAAACTCCTCTTTTTGTAAGATAAAGCTAAACCGTTTTTCTTCTTTCATTGCATATAAATCCCCTAATTGCACAATCGAAGAAAATATTGGAGGAGTTTTAATTGAAGATTCTAATTATTGTTTGGTCGCTAAGAACAACATACCTGAAAATTTTATAGGAAGCAAAGGCATACAAATTTTAAATTCTTCATATTGCTTCTTATCTGAAAATTTAATCTACAACCGTTCATCTAGAGAGATAAAAACTCCTTCAGTTCAAATTCCAGTAACTTATTATTATGAAGGATATGGAATATTTATAGACCATTCTTCCAACTGTTCTATAGTTGATAATTCAATAATAAATAATGGTTACGGAATTGCTGCATTTGGTTTGAATTTTAGCACGTTTATCGGAAATATCTTTTCTGGGAATTCACGTGGAGGTATAGTCTTTCATCATAATTCATTTAACAATCTGATATACCATAATCGATTTATGGAAAATGGTAATGCTTCGAGGTATATATATTCACGAATTGAATCCCAAGCAGTTGATAATGGAGTCTTAAATTATTGGTATAGTTCAGAATTCAAAGAAGGTAACTATTGGTCAGAGCATAAAGAAAGGTTGAAATACGAAATAGATGGAAGAGCTATTGCATTTGATCCCTATCCTTTAAGAGAGGATTTAGAGAGATTATATGATATTATGTTCCCTTTTAAAGGTTTTAGGCGATTGTTAATTGGACTAGGTTTCTTTGTTTGTATTTCTCCTTTCGTGATTATAAAAAGGAAGAAAATAAGGAAAATTCTTCTAGGATACTAATATAATGAAAAATACAATTTAATCCATCTGCCTGAACAGGAAGGGGATTCTGACTCTATACTTCTAATATTAATTAACTACATCAATTAATACATTCTCTTTAGGTACCCAACCTTCTATGTTCTCCTCCTTCATTACCAAGAACCAACCACTTACCTCGTTGATGATTTTCACTTTATCACCAATTTTTACATCTAATTCTGTGGAATCATAATCTTGTAAAACCTCGTAAAATCCAGGATTTTTAGAAAGCTTAAGGTAGCTCTTCGGCACCCAAGCACCAACATCATTCTTATTGATACACCATAACCAGCCTTCAAACTTTGTTTCTTTTTCTTTTCCCTGAACAATCTCTCCTTTGTGTAACTTGAGTGGAATGGAAAATTCGTTTTTATGTTCCCTAATCACTAAAGCTAATTTCATGGAAAATATGTAACATTTGAGTATAAAAACAAAATGAGTAAATTAACAGATTGAAAAAGGATTTCTGCCTGAACAGG
>JAGLTP010000695.1 GCA_023135215.1 Candidatus Heimdallarchaeota archaeon | reverse complement strand
ATACAAGCAGCTTCTATTTCATCCTCAATCTCTAAAACTGATTTGTACAATTTGGTTCCAAATAATTCCCCTCCTTTTGGGTTTACTAGATAAGTTTCTCCTGGAAAACTGTGAACAAAATTATAAGCAACTACGTTTCCAGGTTTATTCTGTGTTGTTGAAGCTCCAACTACACAGAATGATTTTGCATTAAAGAATTTCTCTAGTTTAGTAGTCATTCTATTCAGTTCTTTGTTATTAAGATTGATTAAAAATTTTTGGAATAGTGCTTACTCAGAACTCCTCTCTCCTTCATTTTTGGTTTCCAAACAAATATATAAGACAATTACAAATGAATAAACATGGCAAGAAGCAGAGTTTTATTTGACCTGATAGGTGTAGTTGCAGGAGTTGCAGTAGCATATCTTGCGACTTATTTTACAGACGTAAATGGGTATGGTAATACTGCTATCACAGCTGGAGGATTTCTAGTAGGAGGACTTATTCTAGGATTTTTTGCTTATAAAAACGATGGTGTAAAGATTGCAGGAATCATTTGCGGTTTAACAATCGTTTTAGGTCTTATTATAGGTATAATAATGATTACAGGTGGAGGAGCAATACTGGGAACAATTGATAATATACTTGAAGCAGTTATTGGTCCTGTCTTGGGTGTGATTTCAATTATTCTTGGAATTATAATTATGATTGCATTAACAATAGCAGGTGCTCTTTTCGTAGCAGCAGCAGCTATTGGTTCAGCAATAGGAGAAGCTGTTTGGAAGGACAAACAAGCAGAGCCTGTTGTAAGTGCAGGAACACCATATCAACCTACACAAGTAGTGACAGCACCAGTGGAACCGACTCCTGTTCAACAGTCCAGATCGATTGTCTGTGCAAATTGTGGTGTAAGTAATCCTGGAACAGATAGTTTCTGTACTAACTGTGGAGCTAAACTAAGATAGAACACCTTTCTTTTTTTTATTTTTTTAGCTGTAATTAATCACAAATCTTTTTATTTCCTCTATTTTTCTTCCGTTAATGAATAAGGAATTCATTATACCATTATATTGGAGTGCTTCATATCAAACTGAAGTTATCGCAAAGATAACAGCAGTGAGAAAAAATGAATTACAATTCAATCAAACATTATTTTATCCAGGCGGAGGAGGGCAACTTTCAGACACAGGATTAATAGTCTACCTTGAAGAGGAGTTTCCTATTATTGAAACATATAAAGATGAGAAAGGAATTTGGCACAAATTAGACATCAAGAAGATCATAGAATTTCAAGAAAATCAAGATGTCCTTATAAGATTAGACTGGAGAAAACGTTATTCTTACATGAAACCACACACTGCTCAACATCTCCTCTCCCATCTATTTCACAAAATGAATAATTGTGATACTGAAAAAGCTAACTTTGATGAGTTTAGAATTGAAATTGAATTATCTAAGAATCTATCAGACAACGAAATATTAGATGTTGTAAATGAAGCTAACAGAATCATTGAACAAGGTGCAGAAGTAAAATCAATCATAGTAAACCAAGAAGAATACAGCGAAGAATACTTGAGTAGAACAAGAGGAAAAAAATCTGAAGAGGAATTTGTTAGATTAATAAAACTTGGGGAGGAGGGATTTGATTTAGTTTGCTGCGGAGGAGTTCATGTAAAGAATTTAGCAGAGATAAAGGGAGTCTTCTTGGAATCCAGAAAAGAGCATACATTGAAATTTCTAGTGAATCAAAAAGGATTACTCTTTGCTAATGAACAACGAGGATTAATGCTCAAATTAGAAGATATAACAGCCAAAAAGGGAGAAAAATTATTGGAAATCGTGGAAAACAAAATAAAGGAAAATCAAATGCTTCAGGATAATAATGTTAACCTGCTACGGTTAATATTCCAGAATATACAAACTTATAGCAAAAAAATCAATGATTATTCCTTTACATCTTTTACTCTACCAGAGATTGATAGATTACCTATTCAATCAGCAGCTAAGGAGTTGGGACCCAATAATTTTATTGCAGTCCATGGGAGAAATGAGATACTCTATTTGATTTCTACAAATGAAAAACTACTAGCAAATGAAATAGCTAAAACGTTAATCGAAAAAATTGGGACTAAAGGCGGGGGGAATAAAGGATTTGCTCAATTATCTATAAAAAATGTAAAAGAGCCATTGCAATTAGTAGAAGATATTATTTCTTCTCTCTAACTGTAATTTCTCACATAAGATCATCTTTTGGTCCAATATATGTATAAGTTACTGGATCGGTTTTTTCGTTTTTCTGAACTTTGTTTTCGTTGATTAATTTGATTAAATGAGCTATCATATTAGCTTGTGGTGCTAAAACTGTAAACGGATGATACCAGACAATTCCTTGAGCATTATGAACTCTTTCTATTAAATCATTTATTGTTAGATATTTCTGTTCAATCATAGCCATTTCCAATTGTCCTTCAAAACGGGTAAATGATTCTTTGACATCGTTGATATAAGGTATCACATGTCTTTCTTGTTGATATTGATCATGATCAGGGCAAATTATAGAGATTTTTGCTTTTTCAAGAAATTCGATATTCTTAAACCATTCTTGATAAGAACCTGAACGATCAATTAAATAGCTGTGTGGTAAAGCAGGATAAAGGTTTAATGCATCACCTGTAAACATTGTTCTTTCTGAAGTAGAGAAGAACATGCTGTGTCCATGGCTATTTCCATCGAAATTAATAACCATTAGACGAGTATCTCCTAAATCGAATTTATCACCATCCTTGAAGTAAATATCGGGTTTTAAATCATCTAGATCATCAAATGGGTCCTTCTTAACAGCAAAATACAATCTTTCCTTTCTAGTAAAATGAAAGTGTTTATTCTTAACTTCATTTTTTGGATTGTCCATAACTTCTTTGCATTTTGCATTTATAGCCACCTGAGCTTTTGGAAAGATTTTCTTTAGTTTGTAAACACCACCCATTATATCAGGATAGGGGTGAGTAAGGAAGATATAATTCACATCTTTGACATCTTTTCCCTTATTGAACACTGCTTCTTGGAAAGTATTCTCAAGAGAACCACGTCTTCCAGTATTTATTATAGCAAATTTGTCCTTGCCCAAAAGGTAACCACGGTTTCTTTCTCCTCCATCACCTGATGGTCCCTCTACAATAGTTATATTTTCATGAACATTCTGGATTGGGTCGGAAATCATTTTTTACACCTTTGTTTTTCTACCTTGCTTCAGCTAAAATATCTGCCACAGTTTTACTAACTTTCTTCATCTTCTCAATTTCTACTGATTTCTCTTGTTTATGTTTCTCGTATGCTTTCTCGCTAATTTCCCCAGTTTGTGAGTTTACATAAAGCACTTCAAGATCTCTTTGAAATGATTTCATTTTTCTTTCTAGAGCATCGAAGGTTTTTCTCATTTTAGCTAATTCAACATTTAATTTAATTGTCAGATTTTCTATATTTTTCTTATATTTTGTTTCCATCTCATCAAAAGTAGCTCTACTAACTGCTTTATCTCCCTTCAAACCACTTAGTTTTTTGAGTTTTTTACGTTCATTAGCTCTATCTTCAATTATTTCTTCAATTGGTAATATAGCTGAAAAATTCTCAAAATCTGCTTCTCTTGCAGTAACTGCATCAACTTCTTCTTTGAGTTCTTTTATTTTTGGCAGTGCTTCATTTCTAGGTATTAATTTATTTTTCACTCTATCAAGCATTTTGTTAATTTCATCATCTAAATCTGCTTTCTTCTTTAGTAGAGTGTTGAAGTCCTCTCGTTTGACTATTACATCTGCAATTCTTTCAACTAATTCTTCGTCAGTAAGTTCTTTCTTTTCTTCTTCTTCGTCTACTTCTACTTCTTCAACTTCAAGAGGTTCATAAATCATACCTGTAGGAGAGGAAGGATCTTCTTTTGCTACCTCAATAACTTCATCTTTCACAACTAATTCTTCTGTTTCTTCTTTATGGAGTAAGCGTGCCCCGCATTTTCGACAAAAATTCCAATGTGATTGCACTGGGTTTCTACAGTAATGACATTCAACCATATGTGTACACCTTTCTAAAGATAGAAATGAAGTTATCCTTAAAAAAGATAATCTTTTGCATTATTATAGATATTATGAAAATTCTTGTCTGTTCAAAGAATCCAGCCAAAATTAAAGCGGTTGAAGAAGCGTTCTATTCCTATTTCAAGCGTTTAGAACTTATTTCACTAGATTTGAATCAGTATTCTGGTGTTTACAAACAACCTATGACTTCAAAAGAAACACTTGAATCAGCTGTAAAACGCATAGAAATTGCTCAAACACTTGAAGAGGCTGATTACTATGTAAGTCTTGAAGGAGGATTAGAAAAAGACGAACATGGAGCTTTTCTTACTTGGTTCGTATGTGTCAGCAATAAGGAAGGTAAAAAATCTATTGCAGGAGGAGGAAGAATGCCTTTACCAGCACAGATCTATCAAGAAATAGATGAGAATAAAGAAAAAGAACTTGGGGACGTTATAGATATGCTTTCAGGAGAAAGCAATACAAAAAGAAAAGGTGGAGCGACTGCATTATTCACTGGAGACAGGATACAAAGAAAAGAAGTATTCAAGAGAGACGTCATAATCGCATTAGTACCATTTACAAGTGAAATATACAAGAAAATAGTAAAAACAGAAAACGATCTTGACACTTTTTAAAAAGGGTACTCGTTTTGATTGTTTTTGTATAGAAAGCACATTTTATAAATGCTATTTGATAAGCAATACCAACTATAGATTATTGTGATTGTAATGAAAGAAAAAGTTCAAGCCACATTAAATGAAATTCGTGTAGCTCTTCAACAAGACGGTGGAGACATCGATTTAGTTGAAGTAGATGAAGAAACTGGAATCGTTAGAGTAGAGTTGCAAGGAGCTTGTAGAGGTTGTCCCTATAGTCAGCTAACTTTAACAGGTTATGTTGAAAAACTTCTAAAAGAACGTGTCCCTGGAGTCAAAGAGGTTGTCAACGTCAATCTTGAAGCTATGAGAACATCTTAGAATTACATAAAGTTTTTTTATTATACAACAGTTATGTTTTTAGATTGTTATAAGTCAGATGATTCTTAATGGCAGAAACCATCCCACCAGAAATTATAGCTCATCAGAACAGAATAAGTCCTGAATTAAGAGAATTCTTGATTCAAACCCTTGAAGGTAACTTTTCTGCTGAAGCTTCAAAGCAGATTGGTAGAATACTTTGGAATTTGGTTGATGATCCTGTTTATGAAAACGATGATGAGCTGAAATACTTAGCCAGCAAGATTGGTGTGATTGTTGGTCAATACGACCTCGCAATAAAATGTATTTCTGAATCAATTCCTGGAACACGGGTTTGGGGAAGTGTAGCTCTATTTGAAATAGGTGAGGTTGATCAAGCTTTTAGCCATTTAGATCATATTATTGAGAATGAAAGTTCTGATCTAGTACCTTTAATAGAAGCGTTATTCTGGATTATTTATCTAAAATTGTCGATTGGAAACACAGAGAATATTGACAATTACAAAGCTATGATTATCGCTATTTTTGATGAAAGGCAAAGTAGACTCATTCCAGGACAATTACAACAAATTAAAGACTTTGCTGAAGGACTGGTTGAGCAACAATCTGCAAATAATGTAGAAGGACTCAAGAAGATTGAGGAATTTATTGAAAATAGGAAAGAAGCAAAAGATCAATTCTGGCAACTAATAGCTTTATTAACAATTGGAGAACAAAAATTAGATTCTTCTGATTTTATTTCCTCAGAAAAAATATACACAAGAACAAAAGAACTAGCAGAGAATTTATCCAATGTTCCTCTTACTGGAGCATCCGATTTAGGGTTAGCTTATGCATATTATCTGAAAGGTGAGTTGAAAAAAGGAAACATACTCTCTGCACAAACAATTGATAGATTACAAGGTATATCTCAATATTATCTTATAAAAGGAAATTTCATTCGAGGACAAATTTTGAAGAAATTAGGGCACCATAAGCTTGCAAGAGAGAGTTTAAACACTTCTTATGCTTATGCTAATCAATACCACGACTACAATAGAAGCTTCCTAGCTCTTTTAGCTTTAGCTGATAGTCATATAATTACTAACGAGAAAGAAGAAGCGCAGAAAGTTTACGATAAAGCATACAATCATGTTGTGAATATTGCTAATAAAAGACAATTTACTAGGGCTCTAGTGCAAATAGCTATTGGTGATTATAGACAAGGCAACATAGAAAACGCATTAAAAAGGGTGGATCAAATTGAGACTTTATCTGAAGAGATTCAATATCAAAGAGGAAAAACTGATTCATTGAGATTAAGAGCTCAAATTGCTATTAGTAGAAATGATGATATAAAGAGACAAATTTTGATCTTAAAAGCTTGCCAAATTTTATACTTTGAAGTTGGAGATGCAGAAAGTCAAGCAAACTGCGATGTTTTAATTGCAGAAGCATATACCAGACTAGGAGATAATAGTAAAGCAGAAAATCACCTTGATGAAGCGAAAGATTTCTATCTGAAAATCTCTGACAGCATGAAAATTGCTGAAATTAAAGAACTTCAAGCATCTTTTGATATACAAGAAGGAAGATATGATGAAGCACTTGTCAAACTTCGATCTTCATATAGTCATTATTCGGATGTTTTCGATAGAAACAAAAGAGTAAGGTGTTTAAGAAAGATAGCAGATATACTCGCCCTGAAGGGTGATTTCCAAGAGAGCGTGATTCGGTATAAGAAGGTTCAAGACATTACAATTGAAGCTAATAATTTGGTTGAAAATGTTATTATCAATCTTAATAGAGCTCGAATTAATTTATATTTAGAAAATTATGATAAAATCATAGATGATTACAAATATGCAGAAAGATTTCTTTTTGAAAATGGTTTGGAGAACATTTTAGTCGATATTTTAGCGGAAAAAGGTCTTCTCTATATTTTCAATAATAAAGAAGAATTATTCGAAGAAGTTATAGAGAAGCTTGGAGAAAAAGAGAGTGAGGGAATTGAAACTGCTAGAGTCTGGATTAGTTTCCTTAATGGGATCAAGCAGATTCATAAAGGAGAGTATAATGATGCATATGGATCTTTGATTAGTACTTTGCAAGAAGCCCTAGAAATCGATAAACTAATTTCTGTAGGCGTATTATTTAATCTAATAAGAATCATAGTAGAGATTTACAAAGAAAATTTGGATCAGCCTTTTGTTTCTGAAGAAGTAAATAATTATCTAGGACTAATCAATGGTATTGTAAATGAATCAAATTTCTACTATTTGAAAGGATTATCATTTTTAGTAAACTTATTGTGGCAAATCATTACTAAGGAAGGAGAGGACCATAATGAAATTATAGTCCAAGCTTCTGAATATTTCGCAAAAACAGGTATCGAAGAATTTGGAAACTTTCTACTTATTCTTCAATATAATATGGCTGAATGGTTTGGTTTGGAAGGAGTAAAAATTCAAAGTGTTTTTGCAACCCCAAGGAAATTTGAATCACCTCAAATTGCTTTGATGGAATTGTTGGAGAAAGCAGGTAGAGCAATAATTCTGGAAAACCTTCTCAGCACCGAAAGTGAGATTTTAGAAAATCTATAGATAAAAGAATCAATGCATCTTTTAATTATCAGCGCTAGTTATATGCTCAACTATCTTTGAAGATAAACCAACATAATTCTTAGGATCTAAAATTTCGTCAATTTCCTTTTCGCTGAAGTATTGAGAGATAACAGAATTGTTCTTAACTGCTTGCATAAAATCGTCTTCGTTTGATAAATTCTTCAAAAGCTCGTGAGCTTTTTGTCTTCCTATTTTATCTGCCATCCTTATCATAAGATGCTCCGCACATTGTGCCCCCTTTCTGAGATGTAGATTTTCTTCTATTTTGGGTAAGTTAAGGTAGAGAGACTGAAGTATTTTATTCATTTCTAAAAGTATGAAGTGTGTTAGAATTGATGTTTCCGAAACAATTATCCTCTCAGAGCTGGAATTAGTCAAATCTCTCTCATGCTCTGAACAGATATTGTCCATAGATGTTTGGATATGACCCCTGATTATTCTAGCCAAACCACATATTCTTTCACTTTTTTCAGGATTCCTCTTTTGTGGCATTGTTGAAGAGCCTACTTGAACCTCTGTGAAGGATTCTCTTACTTCATCAATCTCTGTTCTTTGGAGATTTCTTATTTCTCTAGCAAAATGATCCAGAACAGTTGCAATTAGGCTTAAAGAGTAAATATATTTTGAATATATTACACGTGAGATTATTTGCGTAGTTATTGGCTGTTTTTCTAAATTCAATCTTTCAAGAACTATTTTTTCAATTTCCATCGTACCAAACGAAGCATAAGTCCCTACAGCACCTGACATCTTGCCGTAGTTTACTTTAGCATTTTCAAGAACTTCCTTAGCTAAAGTAAGTTCATTAAGGAAATTCCCAAATTTCATACCATAGGTAGTTGGAATAGCATGAACACCATGTGTTCTTCCGATGCATACAAGATTCTTATATTTAAGAGCTAAATTAGAGACAATTTCAATCGTTTTATTCAGGGTTTCAAGAATGGTGTTTTTTGCTTGAGTTAATTGTAATCCCCTAACTGTATCCTGAATGTCGTAAGAAGTAGCACCCAAATGAATATACCCTCCATACTCACCACATTGCTCAGAGATTGCTAGGACTACACTCATCAAATCGTGGTGTATTTCCTTTTCGATTTCTTTAACTCTCTCAAGTTTTACATTTTCTGAATTACAACGAGCTTGAATTACTTCATTTGCTTCCTTTGGTATCTTCCCTACCTTGAAATTAGCATAAGCTAATTCCTTTTCCACTAATAATTGAAATTCAAATTTCTTCTTTTCAGAAAATAATTCATTCAAGGAAGTTTTGTATCTATTAATCTCAAGCATATCTTTATCCCTTTAATCAAATTCTGTTGCTTAGTATAAACAACAACTGAGTATTATTATTGTATAATATAAATTTGACCTCTATTGTTAGGGAAAAAAAATAGGAGATTAGATGTTGTTTCTCCTTTTTCTTCTGATAATAAGGCTAATAACAAAAAAAGCACTTAGCATGATTAGATGAGCACTAGTACTTGTTTTTTCTGGAGTATAGGGTTCTAAAATGAAGTTATGTATTGTATTATTTAGAGTTAAACTAGTCTCATTATTAATAGTGAATAGTTCGAAGTATCTTCCGTACAAAGGACCTTGGAGATGATACAGAGTGTCACCCTTATAATAGATCTCTACACTTGTACTTCTTAATTCTCCTGTGACTTCATGGTGATGCCCATATATACCAACTTCAATTGGATATTTGTTGATAAATTCAGTAGCGTCTCCAGCAAAATCGAAATGATAATAGAGAATATTGGCTTTTCCTGCTACTTCATTTAATATCGCTTTTAGCGCATCTTTTTCGTCAGCATATAATCCTGGAGAATCTGAGCCAAATCCAACATAAGACCATTCAAGATAATCAAAACTCTGATATCTATGAGGTCCAAGATAATAATGCCAAGCCTCTGTAAGATCATCAGGAACAAGGTTAGATGGGGAAAATTCATGATTTCCAGCGATATAATAAACAGGAACATTCAGCAAATCAAGAGCCCACAGACCTAATCTAATTTGTGATTTCATAGACATTGGTTTACCTGTTTCCGGATTAAAAAACATTAATTGTGGACCTTGAACTAGATCACCGGTACAGATAACAAAATCAGGATTCAATAAGCGTATTTTTTCAATTTCCTCTAAGTTGATTTCTGTTGTATTTATTCCTGTACCATAATAAGTAGGAAAATGTAAATCAGATATTTGAATAAAAGTATAAGGATACGTCTTCTCTTCAACAATTTTTACAGCATGTGTCTGATAGTCATCACCTTCGCTGCAATTCAATTGTAAATCATACAACCCCACCGTATTTTGGGATGGAGAAACAGTGAATATTCTTTGATCGTTTGTATATTCTGAATCTATTATCTCTAAGTTTACTGATGTTATCCCATCAATTAAAGTAAATAACCAATCTGTAGCTGATTTAGTAGCTTGAATTGCTATATTGAATTCTTCATTGAATTCTATAATTGTTGGTAAAGCTTTGTGTGGATATTGAATCATACCAAAAGGTTGTGTAACCAGTGGATATCTTGGATGTTTTGATTCATTAAAATAATCTCTTGAAGATGTAGCATTGTATTGATCTACTTGGAATTGGAAATCATCATCATTACTTAATTTTGCGTTAACTTCTCTGATTCCAGTTTGTAAATATAAAGAACTCATCAAAAAAATTGTAAGAACTAGAAAGATTGCTGTTGATTTCATTTTCATAATATCGATGGAAATTAGTTTTTAGTATTAAAAAGGATTATCCAAGCTCAAAAGCATATCATTATAGCGTTTTACAAAATAATTATCCTTTTCCTTCATGGAAAACCTTTTTTTAAAATATGAACATTGTGATAATTATGCCATATGAAAGGATGGCTAGAAATCTCAACCAAAGTATTTTTGCATTCGTTGTTGGTGCGATTTTTAGTCTACTAATAATTGTATTTTTTTCGTATAATCAAGCAACGTTAACATTAACTATACTTGCTGTTCCTTTGTCATTTTTAGCAGCTCTTATTGCAGTGACAGAATGTGTTTATCATTATAGAGATGAGGTTACTCTACAATCAACTTTTGATATGCTTGGATCTTTGTTGAAATCATTCTTACTATCCATACTAGCTGTTGTGTTGTATAGTGCAGTTATACTAATTCTTAAGGAAACAGTGGAAAACTTTGAAAGGACGTTAAACCCTCTGCTGAATTCCCTCCCTGCAGTACCGTTCTTTGTTACAATTCCAGTAATATTCCTCATCCCGGTAATTATTGAGTTATGTGCGCTCCCATTCTTACTTCTAGCCTATGGTAAAATTCACATTGCTATTTGGGGAAGAAAATCAAAAGAAGAAAAACTGGAAGAGAAAGAAAAACAAGCTCAGGAGTTTGATAAAGAATATAGAAGTAAAATGTTTAGAGTCATAGATCAGTTAGAACATCAAGCTTTGCAATTACAGCAATATCTTCTCGAACTACAAGCAGTTGACAAGCAAATTGACTCTGTAGATGCGTTTGAATCCTACAAATCACTAAACATGAGATTTACTATGATGAGAGATTATATTGAATCGCTCGAAATTGAGGAAGAAAAAGAAACTAAGGAAGTTATGGAAGAGGCTGATATTGTTAAAAAAATCAGAGAAGTAGATATCCAAAAGAAAACTGTACTTGACCTTGTTAAACAGAAATTCAAGAAACTCAAAGCTGAGAAAGGTAAATTCGAAAAAGAAGAAGAGTACTATGAAGAAGAAGAAAAGAGAAGTGTAGAAGAAACAGTAGTAGAAGAAACCGTACAAGAGGAAATCATAGAAGAATCTACTAAAACTGATGAATTAGATACAACAGAAGAAGAAAAAACAGAATAAAAAGAAAGGAAGAAAGAATTACGCTTTTTCGTAAGCTTCCATTACTTTTTCTATAAATTGATCCTCAGGATAAGCTCCTTCAAACTGAACTGCACCTTCATTAATCACAGTTTTTGGAACTCCCATAACATAATATTTCTGAGCTAATTGTGGAAATTCAGTTGCTTCAACCATTTCCCCAATTATATT
>JAGLTP010000694.1 GCA_023135215.1 Candidatus Heimdallarchaeota archaeon | reverse complement strand
AGCTATTCTACTAAGAAGGAGAGTAAAGAAATAGGAGAAAATAAAAAATGAATAAAATGAAAAATGAAAAAAAAGTTAGAATAATTTATGCAGCAGTAATAATAACATCTTTGCTGTTTTTAACTGTAAATTCATCGCAAATGATGTATGCAGATACTGCTCCTAGAAGAACGGGTCAGTATGGTGCATATGATTCTGCTAGCAAAATAGTAGTAATGTATGGAGGACAAAAAGACTTAGGTGAAGTAAACTGGGTTTTTGATACTTGGTCATTTGATTATAATACAAATACATGGACAAAAATGGAACCAGCGGTGACTCCTTATGCAACCTTTACTCCGTTAGTCTACGATTCGGAATCAGACATGATAATTGCATATGGTGGTGCTCATGCAGACCATGTTGCTTCTAATCAAACTTGGACTTATGATTATGATACTAATACTTGGTCTAATGCTGAACCCTCTACAACACCACCTTTAGGATTAGGTGGAGGTGATGCTGTTTATGACTCTGAATCTGATGTAATGATTTTACATGGAGGAGGTTTAACCAAAGATTCAAATCCTGATGGTGGAAATATCCTTATTAATCAAACCTGGGCTTATGACTACAATACTAATGCATGGATAAATAAGACAACAGCTCTTGATCCAATAGGTCGAAACTCTCTTCAAATGGCTTATGATTCAGAAAGTGATAGAGTCATTGTCTTTGGTGGATGTTCGAGATGGTTGACATGTGCTACTGATCCTACTGGAGATACTCTAGGACAAGGCACTTGGGCTTATGATTATAATACCAATACATGGGAAGAAATCTCTGTTTCAACAAGTCCTGATCCTAGATATGGACATGCTATGGAATATGATTCTGAGAGTGATAGAGTAATAATGTTTGGAGGGTATACTCACTTAGATCCAACTGGAATGACAGATGAAACTTGGGCTTTTGATTACAATACAGCTACTTGGACACAACTTAATCCTGAAGGAGACCTTGAAAGAAGATGGGCTGAGATGGTTTATGATTCCGATAATGATAAAATCCTTCTCTTTGGAGGTTTTGATCCTGATGCACAATTTGAATATCTTAATGAAGTCTGGGCTTTTGATTACAACGAGAACACTTGGACACTGGTAACTGACAAGGCTTCATTCTCACTGATTAGTTTCATAATCTCACTAAACCTGATAGTTAT
>JAGLTP010000693.1 GCA_023135215.1 Candidatus Heimdallarchaeota archaeon | reverse complement strand
CCTAGTGATGCCAAACTAATATAAGCTAAGAGTATATATGACGTTGCATCTTGATTCGCAAAATCAAGTTCCGTATAGTTTACATGATCGAAATTATAAAGGATAGAAGCAAATCCAAAACCATCTGTTACATCACTTCCAAGCTCTCTAGTTGTAGCCAATAATTGTGCAGGATTGGATTGAGTTGCTTGATAATCTGCTGTACTTATTGTTTCGAATTGAACTGAAGCACCTTCAACTGGAGAACCATCACTAGTTACTGTTGCACGAAGAGTGTAATCAACATAGTTATCGATAACGTATACTTCTTCTCCCACCCCAGGATCTTGGGGAATAACAGATAGAAATTCCACTGAAATATTGTAAGCTGAATAAAGAGTATTTTCACAATATATTAAATCACTACCATCAGGATAAGGTCCAATCTGGAATTGTCCCCAACGATAATCTCCCCCACCTACTGGGATAATTGCTTCAATCCACCCATATAAATGAGATAATGTTAGACTTCTATGATTGGGATCTCCCCCTATGTCTTCACCAATTGCAAACCCAAATACTGGACGAGCTGGGATATTGTTCCATCTCAATGCCATTACTGTTGCCGCAAGAAAAGCTGTGAAGGATCTGTCATCTACTGTCCAAAATCTTTCTGCTCTATCTTGTCCCTGATTATCTGAATCTGCTGATGTTGGGAGACCTCCCACTATTAAGATTTGATCCAGAATGTAGGTTATTTGTTCATAAATTGTAAAACCACTATTCACTCCATCTATTGCCCAATCTAGAGAGTTCCTGTGTACATTAGGTGAGAGTGTTTCATAACCTGATGGTTTCTGCAAGAAATTACTAAAGTCTGTTTGAAAAGTAGAATCATTTACTATCAGATCTGTAAAACTTAGACTATTATCTTTTATTGCTTGTTTATCAGCTTCAGAGTCTAATGCAAAATAAGTTTTGTAATTGTAAGTACCTAGAAAGCCTATTGCTTGTGAGACGCTTTCTAAGGTTAATTGATCTCTAGTATTAAACCTAATATTAGTTGATCCTGCTTCTGCCGATGCTGTTCCGTTTTCATCTCTGAGAAAATCATCCCAGCTATATGTAGGAGTTACATCATAGAGATGAGGATCAAAATAACTACTCCAAGTTGTTAGTAGATTTGCGTCTATTGCTTGGGAATAAAGAGAGGTTGTAGAATAAATTGTCTCTGATATATTCAATTCTGTAACAGAAGCTGCTCCAGGTTGACCATAATCTGTAGGTTCTAGAGTGAATCTTTGGGCGTTATTTCCTTCAAATTCCCATGTAGTTGGATTGTAATAATCATTTATTTCCCAACGATAAAGATAATTTCCCAGAGAACCCGTATCTGCCCGTACTTGAGCCATTTCTTGATTGGCCAAAGTGTC
>JAGLTP010000692.1 GCA_023135215.1 Candidatus Heimdallarchaeota archaeon | reverse complement strand
CCAAGCATTAGTACCTGCAATGCTGAAAAAATATGGTAAAGAAAATGTTATAGCAACAGGTAGAAAAAAAAGAATACCTCTATTCAAAGAGCTGGATGTTATTTATCATAGATTGGATATTAGAGACCAGTATGGATTAAGATCATTGCTTGTCGAATATGATATAGATATTCTCATTCATAATGCTTCAGTGCTTTCAGCAACAGGAGAAAAAAATCCGCAACTTGCACATTCAATTAATTTTGAAGGATTTTACAACGCATTGGAAGCTTCAAGAGAGTTAAATCTGGAACAATTATTTGCACCTTCTTCGATAGCTGCTTTTGGTCCAACAACACCATTGGTTAACACACCAAATACAACTGTTATGGAACCTACTTCTATCTACGGGATTTCTAAAGTTTATACTGAGCTTATGGGAAATTACTATAACAAAAAATATGGATTAGATTTCAGAAGTTTACGCTATCCTGGTGTTTTAAGCCCTGAGGAACCCGGAGGCGGTACTACAGACTATGCAATCTGGATCTTCTACGAAGCACTAAAAAACAAGAAATATACATGTTTCCTTGGATCTGATGTTCGTTTGCCAATGATGCTTATGAGTGATTGTCTCAAATCTACATTTGATTTGATTGAAGCTCCTAATGAGAAACTCAAACATCGTGCATTCAATGTTACAGCGATGAGTTTTACACCAGCTGAGTTAGCAGTCGAAATCAAGAAATATATTTCTGATTTTGAGATAACTTATGAACCTGATTTTAGAGATGCAATCGCTCGAACTTGGCCACAATCTTTAGATGATTCTGTCGCACGAGACGAATGGGGATGGCAACCTGAATACGAGTTTGAGGATATGGTAAAAGTAATGCTAGAGGGTATAAGTAAAAGATTAGGTGTAACTTACTAAATTTCTCCTTCTTTTTTTATTGCAGTTTTATTAATCTCGAATCTTTTCAATTAGGAATAATTCATTGTAATTTTGGTGAAAAAAAGAGAAGTGATTGAGATCACTTTTTTATATTATTCGGATTTATTTGCCTTCAACTGTAGAATCAAAGCTGCTACAAATCCTGCACCAATCATAAGGTAGGACAATGTATTAAACCAATTCCAATTATGAACAGGCATGGTAAACTGTACGTAGAGCATTACCGGGATTCCACCCCAGCTAAAGACAAGAAAAGTGATTAAGGGGATTTTAACTGCAGACCAGGTTTTTGCCGTAAAGAATGTAATGAAACCCATTACTGAGAAGGAAAGAATTGCTGCTCCAAAAATTAGTGGGAGTCCAGGATCATCAAAAGGCCATTGTTGGATACCTTTAAAAAACCATTCCCAAAGAAATAGGAATGCTATAGAAAAGGTAAGTGCAACAAATCCAGCGATTAGAAACATGTATTTTGTGAATTTATGAATTTCTTCAGTCATTTTTTACACCTATTTAGATTCTTTTATAGAATCATCATAGATTAAAATAGTACTATAAAAATGTTCGTTCAAGAAAAATAACGAACCTTTAAATAAATGCAAGAGATACTGGAAAGACGTTTAAAGAGGTAAAAATTTTGAATAGCGGTAATAACGATGAATATATAATCGAACAATTCACCATAGAGAAAGAGAAGTTTGATGAATTCTCAAAATTAATCACTCAAGCATTTTTAAGTGATGAAAAAGCCTCTGTTGAAGGTGCTACTGTTGCATTTACTGAAGATACTTTCAATATCATGTACGGTGCTCCTTCTATTGACAAGGATCTTTTCATTCGAGCTGTCCACAAACCTTCGGGGAAAATAGTTGGTTTCCTAGGCTCAATTCCTCGGAATCTTTCTGTTGAAGGAAAAGTATACAAATTTGCTATACCTTCTTGGTTATGTGTACATTCTGAACATCAGAGAAAAGGTTTAGCTAAGAGAATGGGGAAGAAAGCATTTGAAATTAGTCTTACAACTGATTACGATGGAGGTTTTTCTCTTCATGAACCTGAGCAACATGGAATAGATATTTCTACCTCAGTTTCTCGGGAGATGAATATACCATTTCAAAGAGTAACTACACTCACTAAATTTGTCATCAAAGCTTTTGATGTAAACAAAGTTGCTACAGTTGTTAGACTACGGTGGTACGAGAAACTGGTCTTCAAATTCTTTCAGAAAATTAATACTATTGACTTAGAGAGAGTAAGAAATCACCTAGAGAAAGACATACCTGATATGTTTGAAATAATTCAAGAGCAAGTAAAACGAAATCAGTTATCAATAGTTCCAGAACTTGAGGATTTCAAATGGATGCTAAATAATCCCCATGTTATCTGTGTTGTTCATGAAGATATTAATGGAAAAGTTCAAGGTTTCATGTTAGCTTGGGAATTTTTACTTGCAGGTTTTGGAAATACAGTTCCTTTTGGATGGTTAGATATGGTCCATATACATAGGTTGAATGTAAAAGAAGCAAGTAATCTTGCCAGCTATTTATGTCAAACATCAAAAGAGAAGGGTTGGTTAGGTTTGCAGACCCCCTATATTCCTTATTTTGATATGGAACCTTTGAAAAAAGCAAAATTCTTCTTCTTTGGTACGAAAATAAATCTAGACGTTTTTAATTTAAAGAATGTACCAATACCAGAAGAAATTGATTCATTCTATTTTGATTGGAGATAAGTTTAAGTTAGCTTTAAATCCCTCTTTCGTTCGTTTTTCATTTTTCTCCGAGTTTATAAAGTAATTTACATGATTCAGAGTCAGCGTACAACGCTAACTAGAGATTTGATGAAAATGAAGACTTGGCTTAGAAAAAAATTTTACTCTCAAAGGTTCTATTTCTTTTCTTTCTTCTACAGTCAAATCTGAACTAAAAGGTGAAAAAAAATGACAGTTTCACAAGCAAGATTTGAATTGCCAAAAAGTCCTTTCATTGGAATGAGACTTAACCCAAAATACAGACATTGGTGGATTAGTATCATCATGACTGTTTTGATCGCTGTACCTATGTCTCTTATCATGGCTATCATAGTCTATGGTACAGAACATTTAGCTAGCAACTTTGCCTTGAATTTAATCGCTGCTGGTCCAGTAGCTTTCTTTGCTGCTCATTTTGGTTTCAATGGAATCAAAATTGGTAAAGTAACAGTATTACCAGGAATTGGCCCTTTTGCTCAAACCGTAATGAAATACGACTTTCCTATGGCTATGCGAACACAACCAATGAAAAAACTTCTATCGACAGGAAAATTCTGGGGTTTCGGCTTAATAGTTGATGCTTTACTCTGCGTCGAAATTGCTATACTTGTATCTTTAATCAAAGTTCCTTGGCTTGCCATGCATTTTGCTCCTGGATGGGGTACTGCATGGATGATAGCCTTCGCACAATCTTATGCACTAGCATTTGGTATAGCATTAGCTGGAATCATAGGTACAATATGGGTACTTAAAATATGGATGTGGAATCCTCAGAAAATGGCACAGACTCAAGAGTAGAAAAGAATTAGAAAAATATTTTCTACTTATTCTTTTTTTTATAACATGAAGAAAAACACATTAATCAGCTACATCCCATTTTCCGCATCTGCTACCCCATCTAGCTATTAACTCGTCATTCTTACGGATTTCAACTATCTCACAGATATTTGGGCATCCATCACACTCAAAACCAGTTGTATTGAATTTCATATCAGGAATTTCCCAACCAAAGAAATTAGATTCTATTCTTTCTTTGTTTTTGTCTTTGTCTTCTTTGGCAAGTATTGCTGCTCCGATAGCTCCCATTACATCATAATTAACAGGTATTGTAATCTCTTCTTCTAAGTATTTCTCAAACGATTCACGCATTCCAGCATTTGCTGCAACTCCACCTTGAAACATAATTGGAGGTTTGATATCTTTACCTTTGCCTACATTATTCAAATAATTTCGTGCAAGTGCTTCACATAAGCCTTTAATGATATCTTCTGTTGGGTGACCTAGTTGCTGTTTATGAATCATATCACTCTCAGCAAATACTGTACATCTTCCAGCTATAGACACTGCATTATCTGATTTTAATGCTAAACTACCAAAATTTTCAATGGGAATATCCAATCTACTTGCTTGCATATCTAAGAATGAACCTGTACCTGCAGCACATACAGTATTCATAGCAAAATCCACTACTATTCCATTCCTGATGATAATAATTTTACTATCCTGTCCTCCGACTTCAATAACTGTTTGAATATCTGGATTGTAATGTAAAGAAGCTAAAGCATGAGCAGTAATTTCATTCTTTACAATGTCGGCTCCTACAATTACTCCAGTTAGTTTTCTAGCACTTCCTGTTGATCCAGCACCAGAAATTTCCAGATCATTTCCAATTTTTTCTCTCATTAATTTTATGCCTTTTTGCACAGAATTAACAGGTTTGCCCTCAGTTCTAATATAAACTGATTCTAGTAATTCTTTTGATTGATTAATCACTGCTAAATTTGTGCTAATGGAACCAACATCAACACCCAGAAAATATTTTTCTACACTTTGAGTCATGTTATAACCTCATTCTTTCTTTTATTCTTATTCTTCCATTTTTTTACGATCTAACAAATCAACAAATGCTTCTAATCTTGTTTGTAATCCAGCTTCACCAGTATGTTCATCTAAAACAAGAGATAGAATTGGGAAATTATGTTCTCTACTCACCTGTGGTAATATACTCCTTGAGATAATTTCTGGCATACATGTAAAAGGATACAGGTGTATCATTCCATCCCAACCTTCTTCCTTATACAACATTGCACTACCTATTGATTCTTGAGCTTTTCCTCCAAGACGATATTCTAAGTAAGGTTTAGCTCTTTTTGCTGCTTCTTTATGATGATGTTTTTTGAAGAAGCTTAGCCTTTTTCCTAAATCTATCCATCGGGTAAATGTGATTGGAGTATGAGTAATGACTCCAAGATCATTCAAACGTTTCATAATATGTAGGTTTATTGCAGGTTCAATAACTGCATATAATTCTCCAACAACCCCTACTTTAAGTGGTTTTGCTTTTTTATCAATTTCAACCTCATCATCAAACATTTTCTTAACAACTTTGGAGAGATTTCTGATATTGCTCATCCCTTCTGTCTCTACAATTAGTCTAAATGCTTTTTCAGCTACTCTTTTTGTTGAACCCTTGTTTATTTCAACAGCTCCATAACTAAATTGTAATTTTTCCGTATAGTCAATATGTCGATTCTTTATCCACCCTACGCGAAAAGCTTGAAATGCTTGCCAAGCACTCAAATCTCCTGTCAATTTTTTGAAATTTCTAAAGAACTCAGGTTTATCCTGCCAGTCCAGATTAATCAGATCAAATTCATATCCAAGATCATCTAAAATTATCTGAAAAAGTGGTGAATAGTAGCCTAATCTACAAAAATCTACAAACAGTGTAAAAATTATCTGATATGCACCTCTATCTAGAACTTCAATTATTGATCCAAGTAGCATTTTGAATGGGGTACAAACAAATTCTGAAGCATGACGAGAACCTAATTGTTTTGTTCTATATGTAGGTTCATGTGGAAGAATTATATCAGTTCTATTCATCCCTCTCGCAATTGCTTCTACCACATAACTAAAGGTTCCAAGATATGGAAATGAAAGTGTCATTACTTTTTTCCTCCTTTATAAGTGAATTTGTGTAGTTAGAAGAATTGCTTGCTCAGCTTCACTTCTTCTTAGCATATCCACAAATGCTTCAATTCTTGTTCTCATTCCTGCTTCTCCTGTCAACTCATCAAATACTAATTGCAAGAGAGGAATCGAAGGATCTCTTTTTGAAAATCTTGCCGCTAGTTCACCTGCTATAGAATCAGGACCACAGCTAAAAATCATAAGATGAATAATGCCATCAACAGTTCTATGTTCTAGAAAGTACATTATAGTTCCAAGTATTTCTCTCTCATATTCAAAATAAAGATCATAATCTAATTTTGCCATTTGTTCTTCTATATATCTTCTTGGCATTTGTTCAGAAGTAATTATGTCTATACCGTGGTCCTTTAGAATTGAGCGAATGTTTAAGGAAGAATATGGGTCATTTATAACATATGAATGTCCAACTAGAGCTATCTTTAATTGTCTTTCATTTTCCTTATATACAGGAAATTCATTTAAGATTACTTCTGAACACTCCCACTTACGAAGCGTTTCTTCATCAATAATTACAGTTCTATAATATTGTTTATGAGTTTTTAGGGCTTTTCTTATTGCGTTGAATATCTTAAAAGGATTTTGTGTGAATTTTCTACCAACCTTATAAGCTTCCTTTATCAAATGCCATCTACGATCTCCACCTTTCGCTCTATTAAAATGCGGCATAATGATTTCGGGTAAGTCTGGAAACATTGATTTTAGAACTTCTGCTAATCCAATGAATTTTGGACACCCAACAAGATTTTTAGTGTAACCTCCATAACGAGGTATAAATAAATAATCCACTTTATCTTTGAGTTCCATTACATGTCCAAAATAGAGCTTTGTCGAATAGCAATCCTCATCAGGAGCAGATCTCACTGCTATATTTTTTATTCTCTTTGTAGTTTTTGGTGAAATGATTACCTCAGCTCCTAATTCCTTAAAGAAAGTTATCCATAATTCAGAAAATTTATAGAATATTAGAGCTCGAGGTAATCCTACTTTATACATTATTTCCCGCGCAATATAACTAAACAGAGTATATCAATTTTCTGCATAAATATATAAAGTAATTTCTTTGAAAAACAAGAAAAATAAGAATAATGAGGATTTTTTTATCAAAACTCATCGTCTGTAAAATCAGAGATTACTCCAATTGATTCTGGTCCAAGATGTGATAAAACTGAACCTCCACTTTGAGCAATTTCTAAAGGCATCTTAGGATACTTTTCTTTAATTATATCAGCACATAGGTTAGCATATTCTATACTACTGCCATAAACAATGGTAATAGCTTTAGGTTCTTTTGTATAATCATCAGTACTTAAGCGTAAAGACTCTCTTAATCCACTTTCTATATCACTTTCTGAACCTGCGGTTACAACATTTCCTTCATCGTTCATGGTAACAATTGGTTTCTTTCTTAACATTGCACCTAAAACGAATTTTGATGTACCTAATCTACCTCCTTTCCAGAGATATCTCAAAGTAGGTAGAAGTATAACTGTCTTAATCTTGATTGCTTGTTCTCGAAGAATTCCTGCAATCTTCTCTCCATCATATCCTTTCTTTATCAATTTAAGAGCTATTCTTATTAGAATCACTTCAGGATACGAAGCTGATTTTGCATCAATTATGTGGATCTTCACATCCTTATTCTTCCTCATTAACTGCTTTGCAGCTAAATTTGAGCTATTAATTGTCCCACTTAAACCAGCTGTAACGTTAATTACAATAATTTCTTTTGCACCCTCGTCTATCTGCTCTTGATAAGCTTTTGTGAAATCCTGAGGATTTGGTTGTGAGGTTCTGGGAACAAACGAATAGAGATTTAGTTTAGGAATATGAAAGAATGCTTTTTCATCTTCAAAAAGTTGATAATAACTATCTCTATCGAAATTTTCATCTTCCACTAATACTTCATCGTGAACCATTACATAAAGAGAAACAACTTTAATATTATTCTCCTTAGCAAAATCCCAAGAAATATCTGAAGCACTATCTGTTACTATACGTATCATATGTTTATCGAAGATTGAGTAAAATATAAGGATATCCTTGCAATGATTTCTTGAGAAAAATAATTAACGCAAAATCAGATTTTCATTGCACTGCAAAAAAACTGTGTTTTGAAGTTCTTGTAAACAAGATTTTTAAATGAATAAAATCTGTAGAGTTGGATTGGTTCAAATGCGTGAAGGAATCACTTTTGATGATGTACTTTTAGTACCTAAGAGGTCATCTGTTTCCTCAAGAAAGGATATAGATACTTCTACTTATCTTTCAAGAAATATTAAACTCAACATTCCTATAGTCTCTTCTAATATGGATACAGTGACTGAAAGTAGCATGGCGATAGTTATGGCTCAGGAAGGAGGAATTGGTATAATTCATCGTTTCTTGACTGTTGAAGATCAGGTTAGTGAAGTTACTAAGGTTAAGAGATCTGAGATGTTCAGAATTGATAACCCATACTGCTTATCACCTTCTCACACAATAGAAGATGCTCAAAAACTCATTGAAGAAAAAGGTATCTCTGGAATTTTAGTAACGGAAAACGGAGATAAATTAGTTGGTATATTAACTAATAGAGATCTTATGTTTGAAGAAGATGGAGTAACCAAAATCTCTGAACTTATGTCTACTGATTTAATCACCGCAAGCCCAGATATAACAATAGAAGAAGCTGAAAAGATTCTTCAGAAGAATAGAATTGAGAAACTTCCTCTTGTTGATAGGAATAACGATCTTAAAGGTCTGATTACTTCTAAAGATATTATAAAAAGCAAGATTCTCCCAAATGCTTCAAAAGATGCTAAAGGTCGTCTTCTAGTTGGTGCTGCAATCGGAGTTAAAGGAGATTACCTTCGAAGAGCAGAAGATTTGATCAATGTTGATGCAGATGTTCTAGTTCTAGATATTGCTCATGGGCACTCAGATTTAGCAATCGATGCTATGAAAGAAATAAGAAAAAATTTTGGTGACATTGAGCTTATTGCAGGAAATGTTGCATCAGCAGAAGGAACAAAGGATCTTATAGCTGCTGGTGCTGATGGAATCAAGGTAGGTGTAGGCCCTGGATCCATTTGTGTCACTAGAATCGTCACCGGTTGTGGTGTTCCTCAACTTACTGCTATAACAGATTCACTTTCAGTATCTAAAGATCATGGTGTTCCTTTAATTGCAGATGGAGGTATCAGAAATTCTGGAGACATTACTAAAGCAATCGCTGTTGGTGCTTCTACTGTTATGATAGGTGCACTCTTAGCAGGTACAGAAGAAAGTCCAGGAACATCTATTCTCAGACAAGGAAGACGCTTTAAAGTTGTAAGAGGGATGGCATCTACTTTCGCAACTCTTGGTCGTGAAGAAAGAGAGAAAAAGGGTTCTTTTGATGAAATGGATTTAGGTTCTATCGTTCCTGAAGGAGTTGAAGCGATGGTTCCATATAGGGGAAATACTTCTGAAGTTCTAAATCAACTAGTAGGAGGATTACGATCAGGTATGTCCTACTGTGGTTCAACAAGCATTAAAGAAATGCAAGAAAAAGCAGAATTTCTTAGAATTACCTCAGCTGGCAGAAGAGAATCAACTAGTCATGATGTTGAACTTATTTAGTTGCATAACTGTTTCATTATCTTTGAGAGAAAGAAGTTATATAGAAGCATTTTCTTCTTGTTTCAGAAAGATGCCGGAGTATAACGTAATCACAGTAATCTTCTTCAGAATCAAAGGTGGAAAATATTCTTTCTATCTGACAAAGAAAGGTGAGAATCTACCTATTTTACCTTCTTCTTGGTCACCAATTGGTAGTTTAATTACTAAAGAAGATGAGGAACTCTATGTTATGCTTCAAAACAAGTATGGTGACATCGCACCTGATATGTTAAAACGTTTAACAGCTTTAAGGATAGTTTTTGAAAGAAATCTATTTCATACGGAGAAATTAGTCGAACTAGATATTCATGAGAATGTACATGACTTAATAAGCAAAATAGATCAAGAACTGTTGAATGTTTGGTTTCATTCAATGCTGCCATGTGGATTTCAACGATTACAAAGTGGGGATAACATTTTTAACACAAATTATTTCCTTTTCATTAGTCCTTCAAATCCATCACTAAGAACTATGAAAATAAAAAGAACATCGGAAATCTTCAATTCAACTAAAATAGCTGTAGAGGTGAACTCTAGGTGGTTTGAAGCAGAAAATATTTCAAAAGATTTTCATAATTTAAAGAAACTATTCAGTCCTTCTATTACAGCTTTAGTAGAGAAAATTACTACTGATTTCAAAAAACCATTCGAAGCAGCAAGAGAAATGGAACAACTCCGAGGTATATCTAAACGGATAAGTTTTCAGATTTTTCCTTATACTTGGAGATTTTCTGTACCCGCTCCTACACTCCCCCCATATAATACAACAAACATTTATGTTGTAGGAAATGAGAAAAAATACATAATTGATCCAGGTTCAAACGAATTTGAATCTATTAAAGATTTAACAAAATTCATAGAGAAAAACAGAGATACAATGGAAGGAATTCTGTTAACAAATCCATATCCTGATCATTGCAATCAAGCTATCTATCTGAAGGAAACATATGATTTACCTGTATGTACTTCAATAGAAAATACTAAAATTCTTAAACAAGAAGGTTTTGTCTTTAGTTCAATCCTTAAGGAAGGAATAAATATCCCTCTTGGATCTAATCCCAAACTCAATTTGGAAAACTGGGAACTAGAAACAATCGAACTCCCCGGAAGTTCTGAAGGTTCAATAGGTTTTTGGGATTCAAGGGGATTGTTATTTTCAGGAATCGCATTACATAGAGAGCTAACAACAACAAATGCTTCATATCCTGAATCATATTCTGAATTTCTGGATAGTATTAAGAAAATAAAAAATCTAAAAGTAAATTTCGCTCTTTCTGGACACGGAAGAATTATTACAGATGTTAAGAAAACTCTTTCTCAAAATAAACAAAGAATGAAGAAAATAGAAAAAGAATTATCAATAGCTCTTAAGCAAGGCATTTCAGATATTGATGGTCTTACAGATGTTATCATAGATAAAAAAACTTCTGAATGGAGATTTTACATGAAGCGAATTGTTATTTCTGCTTTAGAAAAACTCGCCCAAGATGGAAACGTTACAAAAATAGGTTCAGAATATATCTGGAGAAAGCATAAAAATTCTTGAAAATAATCTTCAGAAAATTAACCAAAACTTATATTTAGTAGGATTTTTCTTCATGACTGATGAGTCTTCTTGTTTTAGAGAGAATTTGTTCTCCGAAGAAATGTGAACATGAATGTGTAGATGTATGTCCTCAGAATAAAAAAGGAAAAACAGCGATAAAAATCGAAAAGGAAATCGCAGAAATCATTCATAAAAATTGTATAAGTTGTTTACAGTGTGTTTATGTTTGCCCTTTTGAAGCAATTGAAGTCGAAATAGATGATAAGAAACGAATCACACCAAAGATTTTGAAAACTCCTGAAAAAAAGAAAACTAAAGAAAAAGATAAGGAAGCTTTTGAGGTAAATGCAGATGTTTATGAATCTTTCAACGAAAAATTCACGATCTTTTCAAGAAGAATGTGGGATGAAGAATTTGAAGGGTATAAGAAACCAATTTTTGAAAAAGCTAAAGAAAGAGCTGCACAAGGTTTAGATGGATATTCTGAATTAGAAAGTGCAGCTGTAGATGCTGCTTGGTCCATAGAAAATATGGTTTCAATGAGAGAATTCATGACAGACAGAATCAAGACTCTCAACAAAGAAGACGCAAAAAAAATGAGAGAACAGCAACAGAAAAGAGATGTGAAACAGGTAAATTATGATATACAGAAACCACAAAAATACAAGGTTGAAGATCCAAAAGAAATGACTACCTTCCTTAAGAAAGTAGCAACTTTTTATGGAGCTAATCTCATAGGTATTGCTCCTTTCGATCCTAAATGGATCTACTCTCATGACAGAATGGATAGGGAATATGTAATTTCAAAAAATATCAAATACGCTGTTGTGATAGCAGTAGAAATGGATTTCAATGCGATAAATACTTCACCAAAAATGCCAGGAGGAATAGCAACTGGTTTAGGGTATTCAAAAATAGCTTTTGTTAGAACCCTTGTAGCTAATTTCATAAAGAACTTAGGATACGAAGCAATTCCAGCAGGTAATTCTCTAGGGTTATCTGTTCCTTTAGCTATAGAAGCAGGACTTGGAGGATTTGGTAGGCATGGATTACTTATAACAAAGAAGTATGGACCAAGAGTTAGAGTAGCTAAAATACTAACTGACATGCCGTTGGTGGCAGATAAACCAGATTATAAGTTTGCTAAATCAGTTGAAAAATTCTGCGAAACATGTATGACTTGCGCTGATAGGTGTCCTAGTGCTTCTATAACTTTTGATGACAAAATATCTTACAAAACCTATAGTGTAAGTAATAATCCAGGGGTAAAGAAATGGTATGTTGATGTTGAAACATGTTATCTGTTCTGGCTAGAAAATGGTGGAGATTGCTCTAATTGCATCTCTGATTGTGAATATAATCATATCTACACTTGGCCTCATAAAATCGCTAACTGGATAGTTATGAACCTTCCTTTCTTGAATCCTATTTGGCCTTATGTTGGAAAATTACTTGGTTATGGAGGGAATAAATCAGCTAAAAAAATGTGGAAGAAAATCAAATCTTCCCCTTAGTCTTTTATCCAAAGAACTCCGATAATTTCTGTTGACCTTTGAAAGCTGTTATAGCTGGAGTGACTGTTTGGAGTTTTCTTTCCTCTAGCATTTCTTTGAATTTTGAAGCTGCAGGTGGTGCATAGCCTGAGAAATGATTGTTAATGAAGACATAAGCTGTTTTCTTGTTCGGGTTGATTTTGAAAGCTTTTTCAATAGTGTCAGCAGTTTCTTCCATTACATCTGACCTATCAACAACTTCCTTCCCATCTCCTATTTTCTGTTTATGTGAACCTATCAATCTCATGTAGAAATAATCTCGCTTAACATCTTCGTAAAGATTGAATTTAATGTAAGGTAAGAATGAGCTCACCATTCCTAGATTATGGTCATTAAGTATGTCATAGGATTCTTGATTGAACCATGATTCGTGTCTAAATTCCATCACCATGTCATAATCATCAAAGGGAAAAAAATCAAGAAACTTCAAAAGTTGAGCTAAGGTTTCTTCAGTCTTAGCAAAACTAGGTGTAAATTGACATACAAAAGGTCCAAGGTTCTTCTTTAAAGGACTCATTATCTTAAGAAAGTCTGTTAGTTTGTCTTCTACTAGGGAAATATTAGGAGCTTGACAAATTATTTTAGGAAGTTTAGCAGTCAAGATAAAATCTGGAGGGAGTAATTTTGCCCATCTGGAAGTGCTGGTAGAACGGGGGAAAGCATAGAAAGTTGAGTTGATTTCACAAGTAGGAAAAACAGTAGAATAAAAACCTAACAATTCGTATTTTTCAATATTTGAAGGATAAAAACCACCCTTATTAGCCATCCAATCTTCATAATTGAAACCAGTACACCCAACATAGATTTTCACATCAGTCATTTTCTCATCAACTAGTCTAGAAGTTTTTAATAAAAAAACATGATGGAAAGGATAGGTTATATCATATTACTCCTTAGTTTGAGTCAGGATTTCTCTTTTTGTTTCTTCTGTTCATTAATTTCTTTATTACAATAGGGATGATAATAGCAAGCGCTAACAAAGCTATCACTGCTCCAACAATAATTGCTGGTTCCAAATCCCCACTCCAAGCGCGAAGATACAATCCCATTAACATTGTGATAATTCCACCTACAAAGAATATGACTGATATAATAAAAATGATCCGTCTATTTCTATTCAGAAAGGACCTGATGTTTTTTGTAATATTTTTCTCTCGATTGTAAGGAATGATATATTTTGGTGCTGTATAAGCTAAGATTGCTACTCCTGTAACAATTGGAAGTATAATAACTAATGTTGACACAGTTCTTGGATTTGGACAAGATTGATTTCTGTTTAACGGATAGAGATCTTTCGAACTAGCTTTACCATCTATTTTATACTTACAATTGTCTCCTAAATCTGACCAAAAATTTCCTTCATTTGTTTCGGAATTATACCATTTATTTCTTCTTCCTTCATCTCTAGCTTGAGAATCTCCAACAAAATTGTTGTCGATAAAATAGTTTCCATAAATTTCGTTTTTCGATGATTCATAATGCAAAGATAATCCATATTGTCCGTTTTCCTGCAGAACATTGTCAGTAAAAATACAAGAAACAGAATAATAGGAGGTTTCTATTCCATTATCAGCATTAAATGAATAAGTATTATTAGTAACTAATGTTTCAGAAGAGGAAGATAATTTAATCCCACAATAGTTATTGATACACGTGTTGTTAACAACAAGTGATTTACTGCAGTAAGATAGTAAAATACCATTATTATTATCATCGCAGAAATTATTGGAGATTGTAATATTTGGACTTGCCCATCCATAAATTCCATTTCTAGTATTGATGATTGTATTATTTAGAATCAAAGCAGTTCCCTCCACTGCATTATCAATACGGATCCCACTTCCCGTTCTTGATCCTTCATTTTGATCAATGTAACAGTTCCTAATTACGAAGTGTTTTGTTGTATCAGAAATGGAAATAGCATAACCGCGTGGATCAGAAGTAAGCGTAGAAAAACTAAATCCTTCAATAACAAAAGGGTATTCTTCCGAACCCAAACCTGAGAAACCATGAGAATAGAAATCCGCATCAGATGTAATATCAATAGGTCCATGAGGAGTATAAGA
Organism: Candidatus Heimdallarchaeota archaeon; assembly: GCA_023135215.1. The sequence goes on along the minus strand of JAGLTP010000692.1, from coordinate 1,157 downwards.
AAGAGAAAAGGGACTTGTTGGTTTCTCATCAGTACACTTGTTTAGAGTATAGTTGCTGGAATTAAGAAATGTTACCTCTGATGATGAAATATTAAAGACAGAGACAATCATAAATAGAAGAATTATAATGAAGAGGAAGTTTAACAAAGAAGATATTTTTTTCATTTTTCATCCCTTGCTTGAAACATAAATGATTCATCTTTATAATTAATAAATCCTTCTCACTATAAAACGTAGAGAAATTTTTCACCTTTATCTTCAAAAACCACTTTTATAAATTCGCAATGAATAATATTTTTTATGCAACATTTTCATTTTGAATCCATACAATTTGATCCGATAAATGCAGACGATAATTTATTGATCTATTTTTTGATATTTTAGATAAGTGGATTCTTGAGATGAATCCAAAAGATCAAGTGAAGGAACTAATAAGAGACATTGAAATAAAAAAACTTTAGAATAATGAAACTGTTAATTACTTTAAGAAGGAAAATTAATAATTGATTGGTATTGATGATGATTTAATATGACAGTAGAAAAAAAAGAAACGAAAATCAATATTAGCAATGATAAGCTAATAATACGTCCTATTTTCTTTAGAATAGCAGTTATTCTATTAATTCCAGCTGCAATCACATTTGTTGTAAGAACAATTTATACTGAAGTACCAATTTTGAGATTCAACATTACAGGGGGAATTATAGCAACGTTATCACTTTTTCATACGATTTTTACAATTTATAACTACAGAACAAGAGATGAAAAATCCCTTAGTAAAATAGAATTGATATTAACTTTAGTATTTGATATACTATTGATGATAGGTGGATTAGCAGCTGCTACCATATATATAGGACCTATGTGATAGTCTTCTACTCAATTCTTTACTGAACCAAGAATGTTATTTTCGATAAGGTCAATAATTCCCTCGTATTGTCCTGGATAACTGTCTGTAAGTGAACCAGTTGCTGTAGTAACTACAACCATATCTAGTTCTGGAAAACAAAAGATGAACTGACCTCCCAGACCTCTAGCAGAAAAAGTATCAAATCCTCTCATTTCTTTTAACCACAACTGGTAACCATAACCAGTACCCTTATAGAAATCTGACTCCACTCCTCCTGTCATAGCAACATCTGTCTCAACTCCCCCCT